>JAZUFC010000240.1:0-4028 GCA_045640465.1 Lachnospiraceae bacterium
ACCAGTACAACAAGCCCCTGACCTACGGTGAACTGGATCCCGAAGAATACATCCCGCTTTTCAACGCAGAACTTGAGAGCGCAGGTATTGCAGACGTGATCACAGAGTACCAGGCACAGGCTGATGCTTGGAGAGCTGCAAACGGCAAGTAATAGTTTTCTGAAAATTTCAGATACTTTCGGGACGCGGGGATCTTCCCCGCGTCCTTTTTCTGTATCGGGTGAATGTGTGATTATTAAAACAAACAGAATGTTTTTAGAGTTGAACTGATACTTTTTCGGAAATAGAAATGTAGAATATGAAAAGGAAGAGACAGAATCATGGAGAACTGCTGATATTTTCAAAAGAAGTCTCCTGTTTCGCTATGGCGGATCTGCGGGTTATTTTCTATGCTTTTAATTACCTGCCTCATGGAGAAGATGGGGTATGAGAATTTTTTAGGAGGAAACAAAATGAAGAAGTTTCTTGCAATTCTGCTTGCGGCATTAATGGTACTCAGCCTTGCTGCATGTACAGAAGGAACAACTCCTGCAGACAACGGCACAAAGCCCGCAGAGTCTCAGAAGGAAGATGCAGAACCCGCTGACGAAGGAAGCGAAGAAGCTGCTGTCGAGACCGTTAAGGTTTCTTTCGGCTCTTCTCTTACCGTTCCCAACGAGGAAGCTACCACAGAGGTTGAGGAGTACATCAACGACTACATCGCAAACACTCTGGGCATTAACGATCTGAAGATCGACCTTGACATCTATGCGAATGCTGATTTTGCTACTCAGCTCAGTCTGATGCTGGCAGGCGGCGATGAACTTGATATCATCAGCTCCCGTGACCTTCCGACTTATGTCGCGAACGGCTACATGGTAGACGTGACCGAGTACAAGGATACCTTACTGAAGGGCGCTTTCGAAGAACTCGGCGACTGGATGATCGGCACCAAGGTCGGCGATGCTTATTACGGCATCCCGGTTAAGAAGGGCCTTTCTCTTGCATACAAGTTCTTCTATGATCATGCTCTGTTTGATGATGTTGTCAACATTGACGACATTACCGATATCGACTCTCTCGGCGATGCTATGGCAAAGCTGAAGGAAGTCTATCCGGACGAGCATTTCCTTGTTTACCTGAATCAGGTAGTTGATTACTACAAGCACGAGACCCATACCTGCAACGTCGGTACCCATCTGGCAACCATCGGCGATGACCCCACTCTTGTAAACTACTATGCTACGGAAGCTTTTGAAAAGGGTGTCCGCAAGTCATACGAGTGGAACAACTTAGGCTACTGCGATCCCGAAGGAACCTCCAATACTCAGGGCCACGATGCACTGGTACTTTCCGGTTCTTCCAAGGGCGTTCTGATGAGCCATGCATATTCAGAAGAGACCTGTGATCTGATGTTCGATATGAACTCTGATTATAAGATCGACTTCGGCTGCAAGACTCTGTGGACAACAGACCTGACCAACACTCAGGGCTGCATCGGTATTGCTTATACCTCCAAGCATCCTGAAGCAGCAGCGAGGATGCTGAACCTGATCTACACTGACGAATTCATCATCAGTGCGATCGTTTACGGTAAAGAAGGCGTTTCATGGCAGTGGAAGGATGATACACATCATTCTATCGAGTACCCCGAAGGACTCGGTCTGAACTCTGTACCGTACACCTGCCTGTACTGCTGCGGTTCTTTCGGCAACCAGTTCAACCTGTACGGCATGGACGGCAACACCTCCGAAGAAGATAAGGACTTCATGAAGCAGCTTTGCGACGAAGCATTCGTAGCTCCTTACTTCGGCTTCACTCCGGATGCAACCAATGTTCAGACACAGGTTGCGGCAGTCACCAACGTATACAACCAGTACAACAAGGCTCTGTTATACGGCGAACTGGATCCCGACGAATTCATCCCGCAGTACCTCGGCGAACTTGATACCGCAGGTATCGGTGATGTTCTTGTTGAGTATCAGGCGCAGGCTGACGCCTGGAGAGCAGCAAACGGCAAGTAATTCCGATTTCTGAAAACCGGTACATTTTCGGACCGCAGGGGTTGACCCTGCGGTCTTTTTGGCATAAAGTATTCTGTAGTGAAAGTCAAAAGGATCTGACTTTCACTGTAATCAGCCTCCGGCAGATGCACACGGGGGCCGGTTTTGCTGTTAAATATCAACATTATATTAAATTAAGGAGAATGATTCATGAAAAAACGCGAATTCTGGTTTGTGGTAGGCAGTCAGTTTCTGTACGGAAACGAAGTGCTGGAAACTGTATCGAAGAGAGCACAGGAAATGGCGGACGAGCTTTCCAAGGTCCTGCCCTATCCGCTTGTATTCAAAACGATCGGCGTGACCAATCAGGGGATCACGGATCTTATTAAGGAAGCGAACTACCGTGACGAGTGCACGGGAATCGTTACCTGGTGTCATACTTTCTCTCCTTCCAAAATGTGGATCAACGGATTTGCGCTTCTGCAGAAGCCTTACTGCCATCTGGCAACACAGTATAATGAAGAGATCCCCAACGAAGAGATCGACATGGATTTCATGAATCTGAATCAGGCTGCTCACGGTGACCGTGAGCACGGCTTTATCGCGGCACGGCTTCGCATGCCCCGCAAGGTGATCGCAGGCTTCTGGAAGGATGAAAGCGTGCAGAAGCGTCTGGGAGACTGGATGAAGGTGGCTGTCGGTGTCGCGTTCTCCAGAGAACTGAAGGTCATGCGTTTCGGCGACAACATGCGTGAAGTTGCCGTTACGGAAGGCGATAAGGTGGAAGTGCAGAAGAAGCTCGGCTGGCAGGTCAACACCTGGGCAGTCGGTGATCTTGTTGCGGAAATGAATAAAGTCACCGAAGAAGAGATCGATGCGCTGATGGCGGAATATCAGGAAAAGTATGACATCGCTACCGATAATATCGATGCGATCCGCTACCAGGCGAAGGAAGAGATCGCCATGAAGAAGATGATGGATGCGGAGGGCTGCATGGCTTTTGCGAATACCTTCCAGGATCTGTACGGCATGGAGCAGCTTCCCGGTCTTGCTTCCCAGCATCTGATGTCTCAGGGCTACGGCTACGGCGGCGAAGGCGACTGGAAGGTCAGCGCCATGACAGCAGTCATGAAGGCCATGGGTGAGAACGGAAACGGTGCTTCCGCATTTATGGAGGACTATACCTATCATCTTGTAAAAGGTCAGGAATATTCTCTCGGTGCTCACATGCTGGAGGTCTGCCCCTCTGTTGCGGCTGACAGACCGCGCATCGAGACCCACCATCTGGGAATCGGCATGAACGAAAAAGATCCTGCCCGTCTTGTATTCGAAGGCAAGGCCGGAAAAGCGATCGTGGCGTCTCTCATCGATATGGGCGGCCGTCTGAGACTGGTCGTTCAGGATATCGAAGCAGTAAAGCCCATCATGCCGATGCCGAATCTTCCGGTGGCACGCGTGATGTGGAGAGCAATGCCGGATCTGACGACCGGTGTGGAATGCTGGATCATGACCGGCGGCGCGCATCATACGGTTTTAAGCTTTGACGTGACAGCGGAGCAGATGAGAGACTGGGCAAGGATCATGGATATTGAATTTATCCATATCTCAAAGGATGCCACTCCCGAAAAACTGGAAGAGGAGCTGTTCTTAAAGGATCTTGCCTGGAAACTGAAATGACCGGAAAACTGCTGAAAAGCAGTAATAATTCTTCAAAAAAGCCTTTTAGATTACAATTACAAAATAAAATTGTATAAAAAACAAAAACACGAGTGACACTTCTGCGATTTATGTATATTTTCTAAAAAAACAGTCACTTTCTGATATGGAAAAGAACAAATGGATTGCCTATAGTGTTCATTTGTCGGGCCTTTTCAAAGGACCGGCACTACATTTTAAGGAGGACATAAAATGAAGAAGTTTCTTGCGATTCTGCTTGCAGCTTTAATGGTATTAAGCCTTGCTGCATGTACAGAAGGAACGACTCCGGCGGACAACGGCACGAAGCCCGCAGAGTCTCAGAAGGACGCTGAACCCGCTGACGAAGGC
>JAZUFC010000241.1:0-11749 GCA_045640465.1 Lachnospiraceae bacterium
TTCTATGGCATTTACGGTTTCACCGTAGCATTTGGCGCCACTAACCGTAATCCGGTTACAACCTTTACGGTTCCAATGTTACTTCTGACTTCCGTAACCGTAATTCTTTTATGACTTTACGGTTTCAACGCTTCATTTGACTCCCGTAACCGTAATTCTTTTATGACCTTACGGTTTCAACGCTTCATTTGACTCCCACAACCGTAATTCTTCTATGACATTTACGGTTTCACCGTAGCATTTGGCGCCACTAACCGTAATCCGGTTACAACCTTTACGGTTCCAATGTTACTTCTGACTTCCGTAACCGTAATTCTTTTATGACTTTACGGTTTCAACGCTTCATTTGACTTCCACAACCGTAATTCTGCTATGACTTTACGGTTTCAGTGCTACACTTTACTACATAAACCGTAATTCTACGAAGACTTTTACGGTTTCAACGCTGCATCTGGTGCCACTAACCGTAATCCGGTCATAACCTTTACGGTTCCAATGTTACTTCTGACTTCCGTAACCGTAATCTTTCTATGACACTATGGTTTGGATACTGACAGAATTCGGTCATAAAGCCCGGATGGGGAGATTTGTCACTGAAGCAATGAACACCGGTGTCTGCTCTGTATATAGATTCCGCGTCTAGTCCGTTCATATTTTCATCGAATCTATTACAAAATTTCAATGCCTGCGCAAATCCTTCGATTTTTGCGCAGGTTTTTTCATTCTCCGTACCATCATGTGAATAACAGGGTCAGTATCCATAGGGCCGGGCATACTTGTATGCTGTCGGCACTATGGATGAGTGACCCGCACCTCATAAAGTGCGGAGCGATGAGAATCATCGCGAGAGTACTTTATGAGACGTTTCGCGGGAATGCCCAATGGGAAGGCCCTGCTTTATGAGGCGTTTCGCGGGAGTGCCCAGTGGGCAGGTCCTGCTGAAGGAGGCATTTCGCGGGAATACCAGAGGGGGCAGACCCTGTGAAAAGCGGAGCGAAACAGTTATTCACAGAAGCGGGGAGATGCGAAGTGACAAATTCACAAAATAAGGAGGGAAAATGAGCAGTCAGATCATTGAAAACATGCAGGAAAGGAAACGTCTTAAGCAGGAAATAAAAGACGCACTTTCCGGAACACTCGAAAAGGGGGAAACCGTATGTGTTTCCGAACAGACACCGGAGATCCTGCTTTCTGCAGGTATGCGTCAGCTGCCGGTCCTGATCACGCAGTTTCATTTGAAGAACTGTATTTCGGAAAAGAACAGTGAACTGCATCAGCACGGGCTGGGAGAGGAATTCTTTCAGGAGTTTCCGAAACTCCTGAAAACACCGGCACTTCTTCTGGACAGCGAAAAGCATGTTGATAAAGAGGGACGTCCGGACAGCGTCATCGCGGTGCTGTGCAAAACAGATCAGGACCGCTGTCCGGTGATTGCAGTTGTGATGCCTGAGGGAAGCGGGAGATATCACGGCGAAGAGATTGATTCCAATTTTCTTCTGACGGTATACGGACAGAACAATATTCTCAAAATGATCGAAATCGCCAAAATCGAAGGCAGGGTCCTGTATACCGATCACGACAGATGCCGGGAACTCTCAAAGCTGGCAGAACTTCCCGGACTGGAAAAAAGTGTATCGACGCTTCGTGAGGGATGGATCCGGGAAAGTCAGAATGTTCATATAAAGGAAACGGAAATCATTCGTGAAGAAATTGAGCCTGCAGAACCGGAAGCAGAAAAGAAGGAGGAGAAAAAGGTAATGGGAGAAGCTGCTGTGGACGCCATGAACCGGGCAGAGCATGAGATCGATGAAAAAAGAAAAGAAGTGGAAAATACCGTCAGAGAGAAACTGAAAGAGCTGCTTTCCAAAGCGCTGAACGGAAAAGATAAAGCGGATGACGGAGCGGTTTTGGAACAGAAACAGGAAAAGAAACAGGAAAAGGAACAGAAAACTTCGAAGCTCTCAGAGATCAAGGAGGTTTTGGAGGATACGAAACAGGCAGCAAAATCCTTTCGCGAGATCAAAAAGGATGTGAAAAGCATACCGAGATCGTTCAAGGATTTCGGAGATGATCTTACTGATGTCCCGAAATCGGTTCTGGAGCTTGGAAAAGATCTGTTCAGTATACCGTCTTCCATATATGAGTTCGGCGAAGATATCGGCAGAGTTCCGGAGGCTTTCAGGGAGCTGAAGGATGATATCAAAAAGTTCGTTTCCCGGAAAGAAGCGGGCGCGGAAACAGAAAAGAGTATGACGGAAGAAAAAACTAAGAAAGCGGAAGTTTCGGAAAAGACAGAAGCTTTGAAAAAAGCAGAAACAGTCCGCAAAGATTCGAAAAACAGAGATTAAGAAGGAAATCGTTCGAAGCTGATCGCGTACGGGGGTGTTATGAAAGAGAAATATAAGCTGAAAGGTGAAAAGAAGCACGCAGAAAAAAGAAGCAGAATCCATCGTTTTGGAATACAGACGGTCCTGCTGGTTCTGCTGCCTGTTTTTCTGCTGTGTATAAAAGCGGCAGTTTTTGCAGAGGCTGCAGCAGATACAGACGGTCCGGAAGAGATGCCTGTGATGACAGCAGTCGGCTACCTGTTCCCTGACGGTTCCTTTGATCTGTGGGAAATGCTGCCCGCTGCCGTGATCAATGACAATACTGTGCTGACTTCATCAGAGATCCTGGTGGACTCTGCAGAATCACCTGCCTATCAGCGCGTTCTTTCTCTTTGCCGGGAGGGATATCTGAATCTTTCGGTGGATCTTTCCGATTTTGCATCCGTCAGTGAGGACATCGTCTATCGGATCTATGTAGCCGGCGAAGGGCTGCAGCAGGCGGTTCTGGCCGGAACAACAGGGGAAGGCATCTGTATACTGACGAGCAGAAACACGCTGCCGTTCTGCCTGCCGGTATGTGAAGAAACGCCTGGCTTCTCGGATGATCTGTATGCGGCTGCGATACTTCAGACTGACGGCGGGACAGGATATCCTGACGCATCCGATGCGGTATATCCGCAGATCCTGATCACAGAGATGAATGCTTCCGGCGGTTTCTCCTTTTCATGCAGAGGAGACGGATGCCGGGCCGGTACCCCGATACTGACAAAAGAAGGAAGTCTGGCCGGTATCGTTCTAAGATGCGGAGAAGGGACCGGCTATGCTGCAGGAAACGGAAATCTTCTGAAGATCTTTCGGGAGTACGGTATTTCCTATGAAGCGGCAGAGAAGCCTGCTTTTCCCGACGGCGCGGCAGCAGAAAAAGATATCTGTGATGAATACGGAAAAACTGAAGTGAAGACAGATCCTGCCGGTGTGGGAACGTCAGAAAACATAACCGGTAAGGATGCCGCTGCAGATGCAGATATGTCCTGCGGAAAAGAAGAAAGCCGTGCGGAAAACGGACTTTATTCCGAGGAGGAACAGAGAAAACGGGAAAATAGAATATTGGGAGCGGTGTTGATTCTGCTTGCTCTGGTGCTGACAGAACTCATTCTGGCATACAAAAGAGAAGTGAAAAAGAGTACAGAAAAAAGAACGGCGGAACCGGCAGAAGAGAATTGGGACGGGTATACCGGTGAAGAACGTTCTGATACTTCGCCCGGAAGGAAGGAAAATGTGCCGACAGGAAACACGGTTGAACAGCAGGAAAAACATCTGACAGGAGATCCGACCGGAGTGCGGGGAAAATGTCTGACAAGAGTTTCGGCCGAACAGCAGGAAGAACATCTGACAGGAGTTCCAACCGGAGTGCAGGAAAAACGTCTGACAAGAGTTTCGGCCGAACAGCAGGAAGAACATCTGACAAGAGTTCCGGCTGAACAGCAGGAAGAACATCTGACAGGAGTTTCAACCGGAGTGCAGGAAAAACGTCTGACAGGAGGTCAGGCAGGAATACGTGAGAAATACCAGGCAGGAACTCCGGCCCAGCTGCAGGAGGATTGCCCGACAGAATGTCTTTCCGTGTACCCGCAGGCAGGACTGCTTCGTGAAAAAACGCAGGAGAAGACAGAGATCTTCAGAAGCTGCTTTATTATCGGGAAATCGCTTCGGCTTTCTGATCTGTCCGTTCCGGATAACCGGACCGTAAGCCGGAAACACTGCATGCTTCGGAATGAGGACGGCAGATGGTATGTTTCGGATCTTTCAAGCACGAACGGAACCGGACTGAAAAAGAAGAGTGCAGAGGGCAGCGGATGGACGTTCCTGAAACCGGGAGAGGAATGTGAGATCGAGAACGGTGACGGACTTCTGGTCTCTGATGAACGGTTCCTGTTTTTCATAACGGAGGAAGTATGAAGACGATATATGAGAGTGTTACGGAACGGGGGATCCGGAAAAAAGTGAATCAGGATACGGTAGCGGTACGAAGAGCCGGAAAAGGCAATGCGGTCACGATGGCCCTGGTCGCAGACGGTATGGGCGGACTGGAAAAGGGAGAACTGGCATCCGCACTTCTTTCGGCCGGTATCTGCCGCTGGTTCGATCTTCGCTTTCGTCTGTTCCGCTTCTTTTTCAGAACGGAGGAGGCAGCGGAGCGTGAGATCCGGCGTCAGGTCGGAAAGATCACAGAGCGTGTCAACAGAAAACTTGTCCGTATGAAACACTATCGCCTTGGGACCACATTGTCACTTCTGTTTTTAACCGGTGAAAAGTATCTTCTGTTTAATATCGGCGATTCCCGTATTTATCTGTTCCGGGAGGGTATGAAGCTTCTGACAAAGGATCAGACTTATGTTCAGACACTGATTGACCGGGGAATGATGACGGAAAAAGAGGCCGGACTCCATCCGAAAAGAAATGTTCTGACTGAATGCATCGGCCTGAAAGAACGGTTTTTCCTGACGTCATCTCAGGGAAGGTGCAGAAAGGGAGATCTGTTTTTTCTGTGTTCCGACGGCTTTCGCCATAAGATCACGGAAGATGAGACCGGTTCTCTTCTGAAAGAGATCCTGAGACGAAAGAAGCCGGATGACGCAGGTGCATTTCGGGAGGATATGCGTGCAGTGCTTCTTTTTCTGGCCGGCGAAAACAGAAAGAGAGGAGAGACCGACGATCTCTCGGCCGTTCTCGTATACAGGGAGGAGTGAGCGCTTTGAAAAAGAAGACGGGAAAAAGCTTTGTCAGGGAAGGGATCCTGACCGGAACGGTATTGTTTCTGAGTCTCGCATCCGCATATTTTCTGAATGCTGCAGGTCATGATCCGGAAGAGGTACGGGCATTGATCCTTTCGGGCCTGCTTTTGTATGTATCTGTCCGCTTTCTGTGCTTTGCAGAGAAAAAGAGAAAGAAGCACTATGACAGAGACCGTTCGTTCGGTGATGCGAAATGGCTGTCCGGAAGAGCGCTCTGTGATTACAGGAAGCGTTTTTCGGAACCCTTTCACAGACTGCGCTCCGGCGGAAAGAACAATATGATCCTCGCAAAAGGTCTTATGCAGTCACTAAACTGCGAGCGGACGGACAGGACGGCAAATGTGATGAATATCGCAGGCTCAGGAAGAGGAAAGACCTTCCGGTTTGTGGTACCGAATCTTCTGCAGGCCAACTGCAGCTATGTCACGACAGATCCCTCCGGAGAACTGTACCGGAATTACGGGGCTTTTTTTGAACACATGGGCTACCGGGTACGGGTTCTGAATCTGAGCCGTATGGAGCAGTCCAATCATTACAATCCGTTTGCCTACATACGGTCGGATAAAGATATCATGGTTCTTGTGGATACGCTGATCGCAAATACGAATCCTCCCGGGGAACATGCTTCCGATCCGTTCTGGGAGAAAGCGGAAGCAGCGATGTTCAATGCGCTGATCGCGCTTCAGTACCATTATATGGATCCGTGTCTCCGCAATTTTTCCGTTACGCTGGAACTTCTCAGAATGGCTGAGGTCGCGGAAAACGGTTTCTCCGCGGAAAGCGGTCTCAATGCGCTGTTTGAAATGTACCGGAGTCAGGATCCGGACGGTTTTGCCTTCAAACAGTTCGGCAACGTGGAGATGGGTTCAGACAAGACACTGAGTTCGCTGCTGGTCTCCTGTGCATTCCGGATCCGCGGCTTCGATCTTCCGGAGCTTTCGCGTCTGACATCCGATGATGATATGGAGCTTGATCTTGTGGGAGACGAGAAAACAGCGTTGTTCATTGTGATCCCGACCGGAGAGAGGACCTTCAATTTTCTGGCGTCGCTTCTGTATTCGCAGCTGTTCATCCGTCTGTATGATTACTGTGAAAACGAAGCATCTGATTCTTATGCGGTCAGAGACCGGAATCATGAAACAGTCAGGACCTTCCGGTGCGGAGCCGAAGGAAAAGAAGAGACAAAAAGAAAGGCGGAAGCCTATGTAAAAGCACTTCGGGATCTGCATGTCGTGTACAATCCGGCGTTTGACTGGTATGAACTGAGGACCCCGGGCGGCGAATTCGCAGGCTACCGGAAGACCGGAAAGGAAGCTGAAAAAGCAAAACGTCTTCTTGCCTCCTGCAGGGCCGAAAAGTGCGGAAACTGTCTGAGCATTCATACCCGGTTTATGCTGGATGAATTCTGCAATATCGGATCGATCCCTGATTTTGATACCAAGGTCTCCACGATCCGGAAATATCACATCTCCGTAACCGTGATCCTGCAGTCTCTGAGTCAGCTGAAGAGCCGGTACAAAGAACAGTGGGAGACACTGATGGCGAACTGCAGCAATATCATCTATATGGGCGGCGGAGCCGATCTGGAGACTGCGAGATGGTTTTCCGAGCTTTGCGGACGGGAGACAAGGCTGATCATGGGAGAAAGTTTTTCTTCGGGAGGACAGACACAGAACATTCAGGCACAGGGAGCAGAGCTGATCTCACCTGCAGAGCTGAGAACTTTGAAAGACCGGGAACTTGTGCTGATTCCGGTCGGGATGATGCCTTACCGCGGAGAGATGTACGAGACGGAGAAGCACAGGAACTGGAAATATGCGAAGCAGTGCGGCAGGTATGTCTTTAATCCCGAAAAAGCAGCCTATTTCGCAGGCCTTCGCAGATAAAATTTCCCGCATGTACGCAAAAAATGCAGAAAATGTGCGGGTTTTCGAAGGGCATGTACCATCATGATTGTAGCACCGCGGGAGTGCAGCGCACGAAGCGGCGCGGTAACAATAATCAAAGTCAGAAGGCCGGGCTGCCGTGCGTGAGCAAGCTCACGAAAGAGCAGGCCTTACTGACCCGCCAAACACGAAAAACGGGAGCTTTGAGTGTTTAGCACCGAGGGAGTGCAGCCCACGAAGCGGTGCGGTAACAAG
This sequence comes from Lachnospiraceae bacterium, assembly GCA_045640465.1. GTDB lineage: Bacteria > Bacillota > Clostridia > Lachnospirales > Lachnospiraceae > UBA1267. The sequence goes on from JAZUFC010000241.1 coordinate 7,264, forward strand.
AAACGGAGCTTTTTTTTCAGACAAAGAGGAGGAAATGATAATGGAAAAAGAGAAATGTACGCAGAAAATACTGAACAGAACGGAGTTATGCCGGAAACGGATGCTGCGCCTTTGCTTATTCGTGGCGGCTGCGGGAATATTCGCATCCGGTATTCTTTTGATGACGCTGTTCGGAAGAGGCCCCTTTCTGACAGCGTCGGCGATCGCCGGTGTGGAGGATGCGATCCTCGGAATGGTGAAGGTCGTAAAGGCGCTGTGCGTCTGTGTGGGAACGGTCATCATCCTTTTCGGAATCATTCAGGCATTGATCGCGCATGCTGCGGGAAACGGAAGCTCGCTGAATTCCTCTTATGTTTCATTCGGAGTCGGCGTCACGCTTCTGGTCCTGGGGCTGACAAAACTTCTCGACAATATTGACTGGAGCGGGATCGTAAACAAGATCAGTCTGTGACCGCTGAAGCAAGGGGGGGGGGAAAAGAGAAATGCTGAAAAGGCACGGCGGGAAAAGAATGGCTGCGGCAGCCCTCTTTTTATTCTGTTTTATCCTCGTTCTTCCATGTCCGGTCCGGGCAGAGGAGGAAGAGGAAGCCGTCTACAATGTGGAAAACAAAAGCTGGGAAAGATGGCTTTCCGAGGAGGACGGTGCGCAGCTTGTGATCGTATGCAACGAACAGAACCGGTATTTTGAGAATCTGAGCCGTCTGTTTTCCTCCGGTGAGGGAACGCTTCTGAATCAGCTTCTTTATCAGCCGGATTCTCCGGGAAAAGCAGCCGGGAATATCATCGCAGGGATCGGTGCGGTCTTTGTACTGATAAACGGTGCCGTTCAGGTGCTTCGCATGGTGCAGCGGAACGAGCACAGTATTGAAGGATGGATACGGCTTTTCGTGATCCTTGCAAGCGGCATGATCTTGATCCTGAACACTTCAAAGATCCTGAGTGCGCTGGACGGTCTCGGAACCGTCCTGTGGACGGAGGTACGGGATGCACTGCAGCTGAATCAGAATACAACGGTTCTGAACTATGACTTTGCAGGCCAGACCCTGAAGGCAGCCGAAAAGAAAAGCTTTCTGGAAAAAGCCGCATCGTTTTTCAGCTTCGGGATCGGGGATCTGATGGAAAAGATGAACGGGAAGATCGCTTCGGCTGTCGGGAACATCTCCCTGTATTTTACCTTTTACATGATCATCACATCCTGTTATGCACTGCTGTTTGAAATGGTGATCCGTCGGATGTTCATGCCGATGGCGATCGCTGATATCGTGACCGAAGGCTTTCGAAGTCCCGGCATCCGTTATATCAAAATGTATTTTGCGCTGTATGTGCAGCTTGCCATGTATTTTGTGATCATTGCCGTTTCACAGGAGGTCACTGAATGGGCGATCCAAAACGGCGGCATCGGCGGACTGGCTAACGGTGTGAATACCGCGCTCGGCAGCTTAGGTGTCGTGATCTGTACGCGGACAGCAGCCAGAGCTTTGATGAGCGCAGCGTCACAGCTTTCGAGAGAAGCGGTCGGAGGAGCGTAACAGAAAGGGGGCAGATATGATCGTTGTGGAAATGAAAAAAGATCTTGCTGAACATCCGCCTAAGATCGGCGGTCTGATCACAGTCAGACAGCTTCTCTGGGCGATTGCCGGTCTATTCTGTTTTCTTCCGGTATTCCGGCTGCTGCCGCTTCCCTTTGACAAGCGCATCTTTTTCGGACTGATCGCTGCTGCGCCGGCGCTGATCATCGGCTGGTATCCGGAAAGTGAGTTTTCCCCGCTGTTGTTTTTCAGGGCTGTGATCAGGCATCTGGCAGTCCGGAAGGGAAGGGTGTTCTGCGGCGGATATGCGGAGGATACCGGAAAGACGTATGTATTCATCAGAAGGCACAGAGGCTTTCGCGGAATCTGACAGTGTCTGAAGGTGCGAAGACAAATCTGCAGAACAGAGAGGAGAAAGAGCATGCATCGGGATGCAAACGGAAGAATCCCTTTCCGGTATTTTTATGAAAACGGAATGTGCGAGCTGCCCGGAGGTTTCTTTTCCGGCTGCATCAGTGTCGGTGAGTTGAATTTTGAAACGGAATCCGCAGAGGAAGAGAAACGGATGCTGAAGGCATTCGGAGAAATGCTGGATTCGATCGGAGACGGAAATTCGCTTCAGATCCTGATGGTGACCGGAAGATCGGAGAGAAGCCGCCTGTTTGAAAAGGTACGTTTCCGGCCGGGAGAGTCTTCGGAAAACAGCCTGCGTCATCTTTCAAACAGCTGGCTCCTGAATGAGATCGGAAACGGGGAAAGAGGACTCACACGGGAAACATTTTTTCTGCCGGGGACTGTACAGCGGGACACGCTGAAAGCCCGGGAGGAATTAAGAAGTGCGGAAGAGCGGATCATTTCAGGACTCTCGCGTATTTCTGCACGGATCACTGCGGAAAAGACGGGGCTCCGGAAAAGACTGAGCATGCTGCAGGCAATGTATCATCCCGACGGAGAGATGCTTCCTGTTTTTGAAGATACGGAAGAAGAGGAGTTTATGAAAAAGCTTTCTTCCTGCGGACTTTCACTTCGTGATGCGGTCGCACCGTCGGCACTGACTTTTCAGAAAAGCACATTCACTGCGGGACATTGCATCGGCCGCGTCTGGTCTCTTGAAAAAACGGGAAGAACACTTTCAACGGATTTTCTGGCACAGCTTTCTTCATTGGAAGTGCCTTCAATTGTGAGTATCCACTTCAAGCCGGTGCCGGTGGAAAAGACACTCCGCATGGTGGAAAACAGGATACTCGGTCTGAAGGGCGAACTGGCTTCCGGAGGCGGCACGATGACAAAAAGTGCGCATGACGGCGCGGTGGACCTGATGAACGATTTTGTGAACCGCAAAATGCGGGCATATTCCGTTTCGCTGACACTTGCAGTATTTGCATCTTCAAAGGAGGAACTGGAGCGGATCTCGGGAAGAGCTGCGTCGATCGCTTCACGCGAACAGGCTTCATTCAGGACGCTTCTTTTCCGGCAGGAGGAAGGGCTCAACAGCTGTCTGCCGTTCGGCCGGTGTTTTCTTCCGGAAAAGAAACTGTTTACGACGGAGACCGCTTCTGTTTTCTTTCCGTTTTCGACCTGCAGACTGCAGGAGGAGAGCGGACTGTATTACGGCAGGAACCGCCTGAACCGGACGCCGGTTTTTATGGACCGTCTGACGGGAAAGAATCACAGCCTTCTGTACTTCGGTATGTCGGGCAGCGGGAAATCGGCTGCAGTCAAGATAGAGATCCTGCAGGCGCTTCTTCGAAATCCGGAGAGCAGGGCACTGATCATCGATCCCTGCGGCGATTATGCTCGCCTTGCAGAGAAGATGAACGGTGAAGTGATCCGCATAGCGCCGGGAAGCCGGACAGCACTGAATCCGCTGGACCTCAATCCCGCAGCCGGAGAAGCGGATCCGGTTGCGGCAAAGACAGACTATCTGTTCGGCCTGTTTGAAATGATGCTCGGAAAAGAAGTGCTGAGTGCGGCCGAGCAGTCCGTCATCAGCCGCTGTGTCCGTGAGATCTACCGCGGCTATGTGGAAAACGGCAGACTTCTGACGGACGTGAAAGCACATGTGTTTCCGACGCTTGCGGATCTGTATGAGGAGCTCAGAAAACAGCCGGAGGAAGAAGCACAGGCTGTCGCCGAGGGGATCGAAATGTATGCTTCCGGAGCGATGGAACTTTTCTCCGGCCGTACGAACAGGGATACAGACAGGCGTCTGATCGTATTTGACCTGAGCCGTCTCGGCGCGGGTACACGGGCACTCGGACTGTATGTCTGTCTGAATGAGATCTGGAACAGAACACTTCTGAATGCGGAGGAAGGCAGATATACCTGGAGTGTGATCGATGAGATGCAGTCTGTTATGACTTCGGTCAGTGCTGCTGCGTTTATTTCCGGAATGTTCGCCATGCTGCGGAAGTGGAAGGGGGTGCCTTCCGGGATCCTGCAGAATACGAATCCGCTTTTCTTTTCGCAGGAAGGCCGGAATATTCTGGGAAATGCCGGCGGCATCATAGCTATGAGCATGAAGCAGACAGACAGAAAGAATCTGAGCGAGTTTCTGGAACTTTCTGAAACCGAAGAGAACTTTTTAAGAGACACAAAGCCCGGTCAGGGACTTCTGGTCACGGAGGGCCTGAAGATACCGTTTGACCTTCGGCTTGATAAGGACAGAGATCCGGAACTGTATGAACTGATCAACACCTCCGGAGAATGGACGAACAGGAATTATGGGAAAGAATGATGCGTACAGTGTGCTCCTTGCGGTCCTTCTGATACTGACATCTCTTTTAGAGATCTTCGGTCAGACAGCTGCAGCGGGAAGCTTAGGCTACGGTTTGGGACAGTTTGAAAACAGCGCTGATGGAAATGCTCTGCGGATCGCTTCTGTTTTTCTGGCTTACGGTTATGAAACAGAACAGATCGCGGCCATTCTCGGAAATGCGGAAGAAGAATCGGGGCTG
>JAZUFC010000242.1:0-4055 GCA_045640465.1 Lachnospiraceae bacterium
TCCCCCTTCCGGGCCGACCCCGCATACCTTTCTGTCCTGCCCCGGCTATGGAAAGATTTCTTTCCGCCTGTGGAATGATTTTCCCAGAGCACAATCAACAGATCGGAGTTAAATATTATGAAAATGATTTTAAACGGCCAGTTCGTGGACTCCTCGGACGGCGTGTTTGATGAGGTTATAAATCCCGCTACCGGTGAGGTAGTCGATACCGTTCCCAGAGCTACTCTGGAAGACCTGGACAATGCGATCGCTCTCGCTGTAGAAGGCCAGAAGGAATGGGCAGCTGTTCCGTTATACGAAAAGCTCGCTATTTTAGAGCGTTACTGCACTTATCTGGATCAGCCGGATACCGTAGAACGCATTGCAAAGATCATGTGCGAAGAAGGCGGCAAGCCCCTTCAGCAGGCTCGTACAGAAGTTGCCGCAAACGCAGCCATCTTCCGTATCTACTGCTCAGCAGCAAACACCTTCTACGGAAAATCTCTTCCGTACAATGCAGAAGCACGTTCCGTCGGCGATATGGTCTTCACCATTCATGAGCCCCTCGGCGTATTCGCAAACATCGTTCCCTTCAACTATCCCTTTGAGCTTGCTGCTCATAAGATAGCTCCCATGCTTGTTACCGGCAACAGCGTAGTTCTGATGCCCGCCAGCAAGACTCCCAGAAGCGCCATCATCATGGTCGAACTTCTTCTGAAGGCCGGCGTTCCCGCAAAGACCGTCTGCTGCCTGACCGGTAAGGGTTCCGTCATCGGCGCTGCTGCTGCAGGCGATGAAAGAGTTGCTGCTGTTTCCTTCACAGGAAGCACCGGCGTCGGCATCTCTCTTGCAGAGACCTGTGCAAAGAGCCTTCGTCCCGTTTCTCTGGAGCTCGGCGGCAATGACCCGCTGATCATCTTCGACGATGCGGATTACGAGCTTGCATTAAATGAAGCCATCGGCGGACGTATCGGCAATGCAGGCCAGACCTGCTGCGCAAGCAAACGTTTCCTGGTTCAGAAGGGCATTGCTGAAAAGTTCAAGAAGGACCTCTGCGACCGTCTTTCCAAGGTTAAGGTCGGCGATCCTTCCGATGAAACTGTCGAGATGGGTCCCTGCGTACGTGAAAAGGACGCAAAGGATGTTGAGAACCAGATCAATACCGCAATCGCTCAGGGCGCAAAGCTTCTTCTCGGCGGCCACAGAAACGGCGCATTCGTAGAACCTACCGTTCTCGATACTCCCGATACCTGTGATCTTGCACAGAACGAAGAATGCTTCGGACCGGTATGGCCGATCATCGAGTTCACCGATCTTGAAGATGCACTCCGTATTGCTAACAACACCATTTTCGGTCTTTCTTCAGGCGTTATCACCAGCGATATCAAGACCGCTATGAAGGCTGCAAACGGCATCCAGTCCGGTTCTGTCATCATCAACGGTACCGGCAACTACCGTCTGGCACATCAGCCTTTCGGCGGCTACAAATATTCAGGCGTAGGCCGTGAAGGTGCAGTTTCCACATTAGAGGAAATGACCCAGCAGAAGACCATCGCTTTCAAGGCAGTTCTGAACTGAGCCAACCGGTAAGCGAAATGATATATTGAGCCAAAGCAGGCCGGGAGGTTACCCTCCCGGCCTGCTTCTGTTTGTTATTGCACGAAAAAGATCATCCGGATCTTTTACAGTCAGACTTCTTCTTTGATCTCTCCGGCGGGGATCCTGAGTTTTACGCAGGCGCCGCCCTCTTCCATATTGGATATTTCAAGAAGATCATCCCGCTGATAGCAGAGTGACAATGTGTGTTTGATATTTGTCAGTCCCAGATGCTCTTTGGAAATGATCTGCTCTGTATTTTCTCTGGAGAACTGCTTCAGCACCTCCGGCGTAAAACCGGGGCCGTTGTCGATCGCCGTCAGCAGACATCCGCTGAAATTCTCTTCCTCCAGCATTTCACCGAAGATCACGATCTCAAGGCACTCGTATCCGCTCATCGCATGCTTGAATGCATTCTCTACTACCGTAAACAGAAGAAGCATCGGGATACGTACATTCATGATCTCATCATCACAGTCCACGGCCAGATTCACACTGTTCGGAAAACGGATCCGCTGCATATCGATATAGTTTCCGATATGGGTCAGCTCTTCGCCGATCGTTGTCCAGTTGCTTTCCACGTTCAGCATGTAACGCATATATTTGGAAAGGAACATGCAGAATGCACGGATATCCTCGCCGCGGTCTCCATAGCTTAAATTGGAAACGGTGGTGATCGCATTCAGATAGAAATGCGGCCTGATCTGTGCACGCATCATGCGAAGCTGATTCTCCTGATCCTGAATCTTTCTGTCATAGGATTCGATCCTGAGTGTTCTGATCTGCGAGGCCATTTCATTAAAGCTGTTGTAAAGGACCTCAAATTCCTGGCTTTCAGGAATCTGTTCGATACGGTAATCGATATTTCCGGATGCGATCTCCTGATTGGCATTCAGAAGCTTTTCGGTGGGTCTTACAACCATCCGTACCAGCACGATCGCAAGAAACGTCACCAGAATAAAGCAGAAGATGATCGCCAGGGTGAGCATGTCAAGAGCGGCAGCCCGGCTGAAGAAATCCTCCGTATTGGAAGAAAGCAGAAACTGTGCATCGATATTCTGCACTTCATCTTCCACGAAGATCAGTTTTCTGTTCGACTTCAGGAAAACTTCTATGTCCCGATCCGGAATGATACCCGAACGGTCATCCGTACCTGTCACATGAAGCACGCCTTCTTCATTCACAAGCTCCATCGAGAAGTCATCACCCGAGACCGTGAAGAGCCTGTCGATCATATAATGATTGGCACCGGTAAGCGTTGCCACCACATATTTTCCGAGGTGCAGTGCCTTATAGAAATACACATTCTGATCCATGTGGATCACATCCCATGTGTGATTATTCAGATTGGAGTAACGGGTCTGTACCTCCCGGAGAACCATAGCCTTGAAATCCTGAGTGCTTTTCTTTCCGCTGATCCTCGAATTGCAGGAAAACAGAGTCAGGCCGGAATCCATATCATATATGCAGAAACAGTCCGCAAACTCATTTGCGGTCAGTTTGGCCGACATCATATCCAGACACTTGGTTTTGGTCGCATACTGCATGACGGGAGAACCCACGGAAAGCTCCGTATTGTTGTAGATCGTCAGAACCAGCTCATAGATCTGCCCGTACAGATTGTTCAGACTGGCTTCCGTATAGCTTGCCCAGTGCGACAGGGCATTCCGGTTCTGCTCTTCCACATTCTTCCGGATCTGTGCATTGTAATTAAAGATCGTCCAGCCCAGAACGCCGGTAACGATCACAAACAGTGCAACGATGATCGCAGTAATGGTCCTTCTCCAGGAGATACGCATGTGATCCTCCTCTTAGGAAAGAAGACTCCTTACCCGTTTTGCAAGTTCTTCGCCCATACGTGCATGAGTCTTTAATGACGGATGTCCGTCAGCACCGAAGCCTTCGCCCATCATATTGATGCCGTAATAGCGGAAAGCTGTGATCTTCTGATCGCCGGTCTCCTCCTGATATGCCTTGACGACATCCTGGATCTCGGTGAAAAGATAAAAATCCATCGGCCCGAGCGTGCAGACGATCAGTGTATCAGGACCGTTAGCCTTACGGATCATTTCGATGAATGCGCGGTACTGTTCCTTGTACCATTCCTTCTCTTCGTCAGCGGTCTCGGTATCCTTTGCAAAACGCATCGGATTGACGTCATTGGTGCCCAGGTTGATGAAGACGATATCCTTTTTGCTGCTTGCAAAATCCCACTTCTGAGGTTCCCTTTCCAGCTTCTTTTCCACGACGGCATCCGTATACTCATACAGATCCTTCATTGCGGGAATAAAGCCGGGGAAACGCGGATATTTTCCGTGAGAAGCGGAGATACCGGATACACAGACACAGTTGAATTCCGCATCAAGCTTTCTTGCAGCGATCGCGCCGTATGTCAGCCATGCATTCTGCTTATAGGTCAGATAATGCTCGACACCGTTCTCGGATACGTTTCCGTAGCCGCAGGTAATGGAATCGCCGAT
>JAZUFC010000243.1:0-6147 GCA_045640465.1 Lachnospiraceae bacterium
CCGCGTCGCCGATCTCATCCCGTGAACGGATATTCAGAGGATAGGTCAGGTTTCCGTTGGCATATTCCTGCGCTGCCTTTTTCAGGCGGACGACAGGCGTGATCATGGAATGATCCAGAAGCAGATACAGAAGCGCAAGAAGAAGCAGAAGACCGCCGAGTGCAAAGTAGGCGATCACAAGGCGGGAGTCTGCGCTCCGTTTGATCTGTTCCATCGGATAATGGAAGATCACATAGCCGTTCGGTGCGGTGTCGATGGTGAGCGGCGCATAGACAGAAAGCATATCCGTCTGAAAGCAGCCGCCGAAATCGCCGGTCATATAGCGGCCGTTCTGAGCAGCGGCCGGATTGAAAAGCACAGCTTCCGGAGGCGTTTCCGTTCCGGAAAAGCCTGTTACGCGGCCGGAGGCATCGATCAGCCAGATATCCGCACCGGCTGCATAGGCCATGGCCTCCAGCTGCCCCTGATTGACACTGCCGGTATTGACCCGGTAGGAGGCCGCCAGATAATTTGCGTCTTTGTACAGGCTGCTGACTGTTTCGTTCTGCACCTGCTTGTTCAGAAGAGACGAGCCCCAGAGCGCGATCAGGCAGAAGCCTGCCAGCGTGACCAGCAGGAAAAAAAGAAGCAGTTTTTTTCGAAGAGAAAATTTCATTTCTTTTTACCGCGTGGTGTCGAATTTGTAGCCGACGCCCCAGACTGTGGTCACGGCCCAGTTCTCGTTATCCTCCAGCTTTTCACGGATCCTCTTGATATGCACGTCCACCGTACGGGTGTCTCCGACATATTCGTAGCCCCAGATCCGGTCCAGAAGCTGCTCGCGGGTGAAGACCTGATTCGGAGATTTTGCAAGAAAATACAGAAGCTCCAGCTCCTTCGGAGGCATCTCCAGCCGTTTTCCCTTATAAGTCACCGTGTAGTTGGTCAGATTGATGGAAAGATCCGGGTAAGTCACCATTTCGCCCGCGTCGGCCGGCTTATCCGCCGGTGATTCCGGCGTGCTCCGGCGAAGGATCGCCTTCACGCGGGCGATCAGCTCCTTCGGATCGAAGGGCTTGACCATGTAGTCATCTGCACCCAGTTCAAGTCCGAGCACCTTGTCGAACACCTCGCCTTTGGCGGAGAGAATGATGATGGGGCAGGAGGAGGTTTTGCGGATCTCCCGGCAGACCTGATAGCCGTCGATACCGGGCAGCATCAGATCCAGCAGGATGATATTCGGAGCAAAGGAGCGGAAAGCCTTCAGGGCTTCCTCTCCGTCATAGACCATCTGCGTCTCGTAGCATTCTTTTGTCAGGTAGAGCGAGATCAGCTCCGCAATGTTTTCGTCATCGTCCACGATCAGGACGCGTTGTTTTTCAGCCATAATGATTCTCCGGTTGAAAGCGGCCGGGCAGCTCAGCAAATACGGTACAAACAGTTATATGATGCGGGGGCAAAAAGTGATCTGCTCCGATCTGCTGCGTACCGCTTTGTTCGCTGCGCTTCCGCAGTGTTATTTGAATACAGCGATGGTTACGCCGGAATCACCCTCGCCGTATTCGCCGAGGTGATATTCTTTGATGTTTTTCATGCGGCGCAGTTTGTCCTGTACCGCTTTTCTGAGGATGCCGCTTCCTTTGCCGTGCACGATCCGTACCTGCGAAAGGTGCGAAAGATAGGCATCGTCCAGATATTTGTCCAGTTCGATCAGAGCATCGTCCACGGTCTTTCCGATCAGGTTGATCTCCGAAGAGATCGTGGAAGCCTTGGAAAGGCCGATCGCGGAAGAGGAGGACTGCTGTTTCTTTGCAGGCATGTTCTTACCGCCGACACTGACGGTGGATTCGTTTAACAGTTCCACGTCCGAGATATGGACGGAGGAACGCAGAATGCCCATTTGAACAAACAGATTTCCCTTGGCGTCCGGCAGTGTGGAAACGGTTCCGTTCAGTCCCATGGAGATCACGCGGACGCCGTCGCCGATATGAAGATCCTTAGCCCTGGTGGTACTCTTTTCCTTGACCTCAGGCAGGTGTCCCATTGCATATTTTTCAAGTTTTTCTCTGGTCCCCGAACGAACCTGTTCCAGAGCGCGGACGTCACCCGAACCTGCTTTATTGACGGCGCGGATGGTCTCGTCCACCTGATTCTTGGCATCCTGCAGCATGATGCGCGCTTCCTCGCGCGCCTTCATCAGGATCTTTTCCTTCTGATCTTCGAGCTGCTTTTCCTGTTTTGCAAGAGAATCCTTCAGTTCCTTTGCTTCCGCTTTCAGACGGTTGATGCGCATGGTCTCCTTTTCGATCGTGCGGCGGGAATCGTCCAGATTCTTGATGACGTCTTCAAAGCGTTCGGTATCCGTATCGATGTGCTGCTTTGCATCGTCGATGATGAAGTTCGGAAGTCCCAGCTTTCTGGAGATCGCAAAAGCATTGGATTTTCCCGGAATACCGACTAAAAGCCGGTAGGTGGGCGAAAGCGTCGCTACGTTGAATTCACAGGAAGCATTCTCCACGCCGGGCTCGGAAAGCGCATAAAGCTTCAGCTCCGAATAATGCGTGGTCGCCATGGTGCGGACCTGCATTTTGTGAAGGAAGGTCAGGATGGCAATGGCAAGCGCGGCGCCCTCGGAAGGGTCAGTTCCTGCGCAGAGCTCATCTAAAAGCACCAGACTGTCTCCGTCCGCCTGATCCAGAATATGGATGATATTCTTCATGTGGGACGAGAAGGTGGAAAGGCTTTGCTCAATGGACTGCTCGTCACCGATATCCGCGTAGATCTGCGTAAAGATCCCGAGTTTAGATCCTTCGATGGCAGGAATATGCAGGCCGGACTGGCCCATCAGCTGGAACAGACCGACAGTCTTCAGGGAGACGGTCTTGCCGCCCGTATTGGGGCCGGTCACGATCAGCTGATGAAAATCGCCGCCGAGGGAAAGGTCGATCGGCACGACCTTCTTCGGGTCCAGAAGCGGATGACGGCCCTTTTTGATCTCGATATAATGATCATTGTCAAAGGACGGCCGTTCGGCGCTTTCTTCGCGGGCGAGGGAGGCCTTTGCAAAGACAAAATCCAGATGAGACAGAATATTCACATCCTGCTCCAGATCATGAATGTGGTCGGCGCAGAGTGCGGAAAGGTTTGCAAGGATGATCTCGATCTCTTTCTGCTCATCGATCTCCAGCTGACGGATCTCGTTATTCAGTTTGACGACGGACAGAGGCTCAACGAAGACCGTGGAACCGGAGCCGCTTTCATCGTGGATCATGCCCGGGATCTGCGAACGGTATTCACTCTTTACCGGCACGCAGTAACGGCCGTTTCGCATCGTTACCACGTTTTCGCGCAGATATACATTATTGGAGGCCACGAGCGCGTTCAGTTCGCTGCGGACCTTTGCGGCTGCCGACTGCATCTTGCGGCGGATCGACTTCAATGCGCTGCTTGCATCGTCCGCGATCTCTTCTTCCGAAAGGATGCAGCGGTCGATCTCCTTCTGAAGAGCCGGTACCGGCATCAGAAGACGGAAGTATTCCTCCAGCGAGTCATGCGTTTCCGCGGCTTCGTTCCGGATGCCGTAGGAGGAGACACGGTTTGCCGTTTTCAGGACCGAGCTGATATTCAGAAGCTCCACGATCCCCAGATTCGCCTGAATCTTCAGGCGCAGCAAAGAGTCCCGGATATCACGCGTTCCGGAACAGGAAATGGTGCCGTAGCGGAAAAGACGCGAAAGCGCATCGGAAGTCTCCGACTGAGCCTTTTCGATCTCCTCAATATCATCGGAAGGCGTCAGATTCTGCGCTTTTTCACGCCCCAGAGGGGTGGCGCACTTTTCGACCAGCTGGTCTCTGATCTTATCATACTCAAGCGTATGCAGTACTTTATCGTTCATCATGTGTTGATTATACAATAAAATGATTACAGTGTCAAAAGCCATTCTTCGCGCCGTGTTTACACGAAAGCGGGGATATGGCTTCCTGAAACGCTCCGGAATTTCAGCACCCGCAAGAAAAAGCTTCGCCCTGCAGCGCCGTGTATTGAATTTTGAGCCTGAATCACTTATAATTCAATCAGAACAGGAGCATAGAAAGACGCGTGGAAGAGAACAGAAAAGAGGCCGAGAGAAAATTCATTCATGAAAAGATCCGGCCCAGAAAAAACTACAGAAAAATACTGCTTCTTGCGGGCGCTTCGCTGGGCCTTGCACTGATCTTCGGGATCGCCGCCGGCGTGACGATCCAGATCAGCCAGAATATGCTCGGAAAGAATGAGGATCCGCGGCCGCAGACGATCATCATCGAAAGAGACGATGCGGAGACCTCGAAAGACGATGCGGGACCGGAGGCGGAAACAAAAGACGAGCCGTCCGCAGGAGAAGACGGAAAAGAACCGGAAGATAAAGAGCTTCAGGACAGCGATATCCGTTCTGTTTTCATGGATACGGAGGCATCCTTTGTTACGCTTACGGTACTGAAAAACGGCGGAACGGACTGGTTTGATACGCAGATCACGTCGGAAAAGACAGGCTGCGGTGTCTGTATCGCGGCATCGGATGAACTGCTCTATTTTCTGACAGACGGAAGCGGCATCGGTCCGGAAGACCGTGTATTTGTCCGATTTTCCGAAACGGAAGCCGAGGCTTCGCTTTCGGGACAGGATTTTCTGACAGGACTTGCGGTCTATACGCTGCAAAAGGATCTGGTTCCGGAAGAGGAATCCATCGCTCCGGCAGAACTCGGAAACTCCTTCAGCGTCGGTTTTCTCGATACAGTCTATCTGATCGGCGCACCGATGGGTTATCCGGTGGCTGCGGATGACGGAATCGTCACCTATGTCGGCGAAAATGCGGATATCGTGGACGGCTACGAGCAGCGCTTCTTTACGGATATGAACCGGGTGCCCGGCAGTTTCGCCTGTGTGATCAATGAAGACCGGATGCTGGTCGGCATCGTTTCGGACGGAAGCTGCAGGGAGTCGCAGACGGCTGCGGCAGCCTGGGGGATCAGCCCGCTGAAATATCTGCTGGAAGACATGTGCTCCGGCGTGCAGACCGCTTATCTCGGTGTTCTGTGCAGACTGAATACGGAGGAAGATGCAGCGGAGAACGGGATCCCGGCAGGGCTTTATGTCCGCGAAGTCGTTCAGGACAGTCCGGCTTATCTCGCGGGAATTCAGGCTGGCGACTGTATTCAGACAGTCAATCAGAAAAAGGTGACGGACAGCCATGTGCTGCAGCTTCGTCTGGATGATCTGAGCCCGGACAGTCCGGTGCGGATCGAAATCGCCAGAAGAGGTCAGGCCGGTTATGAAAACATGTCTCTCGATGTGATCCTCGGGGGACGGTGAAGCCGGTCTTATGAATAAGGGTTTATGCGCAGATCCAATGCGCTGAACATAGAAGGGAAAAATTATGATTTTTATTTCGGATTTACATGAAGGTGAACGGGTCTCCGGCGTATTTCTGGTCAAGACCAAATCAACGGCAACGGCAAAAAGCGGAAAGAGCTACTACTCTCTGAGGCTGCAGGACAAGACCGGCGGCATCGACGGAAAGGTCTGGGATCTTTCCAGCGGCATCGACCATTTCGATGCGATGGATTATATCAAGCTGGATGCGGACGTGATCTGCTACAACAATCAGCTGCAGCTGAATATCCGCAGGATCCGCAGAGCGGAACCCGGCGAATACGACCAGCGCGATTATATGCCGACCTCCAGCTTCAGCACGGAGGAAATGTTTGACGATCTGAAAAAGCTTGCGGGAAAGATCGAGAATCCCAAGCTGAAGGCACTGGTGGATTCCTTCTTCAACGATCCGCAGTTCGTGAAGGATTTTACCGCTCATTCCGCGGCGAAATCCGTTCATCACAATTTCATGGGCGGTCTTCTGCAGCATACGCTCCGCGTGACGCAGATGTGCTATTTCATGTCCTTCCAGTATCCGATGCTGAACCGTGATCTCCTTCTGACGGCGGCGATGTTCCACGATATCGGAAAATTAAAGGAGCTGTCAGACTTCCCCGACAATGATTATACGGATGAAGGGCAGCTCATCGGTCATATTGTCATCGGCTTCGAAATGGTGAAGGAACGTATTTCTCAGATCGACAATTTCCCGAAAAAGCTGGAGACAGAACTTCTGCACTGCATCCTCGCGCATCAGGG
>JAZUFC010000244.1:0-4598 GCA_045640465.1 Lachnospiraceae bacterium
TTCCTGTTCGTGAAGGGCATGAATAAGGTCCGTGAGGCGGAAAAGAAGCTTCAGAAGAAGGAAGAAGAGGCACCTAAAGCTCCGACGACCAAGATCTGTCCTTTCTGCAAATCCGAGATCCCGATCGATGCGACCAGATGCCCGCACTGCACATCCGAGCTTGAAAAGTAAGTTTTCCGGGCTGTCACAGTTTTGACACAAATCATTGCTATACTGTCACCGTAATCTGAATACTCAGGAGTTAATCAGTCCGCAAAAGGACTGGAATCAATCAGTTTTCCCGGTCGGGCAGGGCGTCTGTTCTGCTTTCGGGAAACACATAAAGGAGGAAAAAGATGGCAAAATTCGGTAAGACTTTATTCGGCGGTCTTGTTTTAGGTGCGATCGGCGCAACCGTGTATTCGATCACGAAGAATTATAAGCAGCTTGTTCCGAAGACAGAGGAAGAAGCAAAGGAAGAACCTGCGGAAGCCGAAGGCGAAACTGCGGATGCCGGTGAGGCGGAGACGGTATCAAGAGGCGTGTTCTTTACACAGGAAGAAAAAACTGCGGAAGAGATTCCGGCAGACGAAGAAGCGGCTACTTTCACGGAAGAGGAAGCCAAGGTTTCCGAAGAAGCGGAAGAAGAGGCTGCAAAAGAGATCACCTTCGACAAGGAAGCTGCAAAGGAAGCTGTCAAAAAGACCTTTGATTCCATCAAAAAGGGTTCCGTAAAGGCATGGGGCGTCACAAAGAGCTCCGCAAAGCTCGTCTATGACAACATCATGGAGAACTACGGTGATTCCATCAGGGATACAAAGGAAAAAGCCGGTGTCAAATTTGAAGAAGTCAAAAAGGCAGCGGGCGAAAAATATGCCGATGTGAAAAAGGCTGCAGGCGAGAAATATGCGGAAGTCAAGACGGCGGCAGGAGAAAAGTATTCGGAAGTCAAAGCTTCGGCAGGCGAAAAGTTCGGTGAAGGTTTCGAGAATATGAAAGGCAAAACCGCCGACACTTATGAATCCTTCAAGGAAAAGGCTGCAAAGACGTTTGATGATATGAAGGATAAAGCCGGCAGCGTCAAGACCGCGGCAGGTGAAAAATTCGCTTCCTTCAAGGAGAAGAATCCTGAAGTCTTTGAGAAGATCGATCAGGCAAAGAACAGCGTAAAGGGTGCTTACGATAAGGTCGCAGAGCGTTTCAAGGCGAAGGATGCGGAATTTACGGAAGCAGCTGAGGATGCCTTTGAAGAAGCGGAAGCTGTTTCCGAAGAGGCGCAGAAGGATATCGCTGCCGCTGAGGAGGCTGCACGGAAATTCTGCGGTGAACCCGAGAATACGGATGAAACCGAAGCTGATGCAGAGGTCTCTGAAGAACCCGCTAAAGACGATCAGGTCACGGTAAATCCCGAAGTCGTTAATGATATCGCAGGAAAGGCTGATGAATTCCTGCAGTCGCTGTAAAAAGCTGTATTTTATAAGAACCGGGGCATGTTTTATGCCCCGGTGTCATTCTGAATAATGCTGATGCTGGGGGTGCCGGAAGGCTGAGAGATTTTTCAACCCTTACTACTTGATCCGGGTCATACCGGCGTAAGGAAGCAGGAAATCAAAATCTTGACCCCTCCTGAAGTCTTTGAAAACGGGAGGTTTTTTTATGTCAGAAAGAAAAGGCTTTAATGCCGGAAAACTTGCGATCTGCGGCGTATCGCTCGCACTTGCGTTTGCGTGTTCATGCATCAGACTGTTTCACATGCCGACGGGAGGTTCCGTCACGCTGTGCTCCATGCTGTTTGTAACGATCCTCGGATATCTGTACGGACCGGTCACGGGTCTGATCGCCGCTTTTTCCTACAGTATGCTGCAGTTCTTTCAGAATCCTGAATTCTATTCGGTATTTCAGGTCCTGTTTGATTATGTGTTTGCATTTACCGCGCTGGGTATTTCAGGCTTTTTCAGAAAGCAGAAAAACGGTCTGATCACAGGTTATCTGGCTGCGGTATTCGGACGGTTCATCTTTGCGACGCTTGCAAGCGATCTGTTCTGGGCGGAATATCTTCCGGAGAATTTCCCGTCCCCTCTGATCGCGGCGGCAGTGTATAACGGATGCTATCTGGGGGCGGAGGCTCTTATCACAGTCGTGATCCTGTGTCTCCCTCCGGTAAAGAAGCTCATTCCGAAGCTGAAAAAACTGGCCTGAAGGGAATCCCGTCAGGGAAAATGTGTATAAAAACACATGATGCGGAACGGAATCTCCGGATCGCTTGAAATTCCTGCTTGAATATGGTATATTTATAAGATATTAGGTGTAATTTTTTCAAGGGGAACCGGATGAAAAACAAAGTATCATACAGCTTCAGAAATATAATGGCGGCACTTCTTTTTGTGCTGCTTTTCATGCTGCCGTTCACAGTAAAAGCGGAAGAAGAACAGCCGCCGGAAGAGCCTGCACCCGCATCCTATGCGATCGCCGTGATCACGGGCTATCATCTGAACGGAGTACAGGCAACAGGCGAGGGCATGTACGGCTATGTGGCCAATATAGACGGCACGCCGGTCATGGAGACCGTGACGCCCGTATACGCGGGCACACCGGTCGCGATCACCGTCAATACAGCTGCGATCCCGCCTGAATACGAGTTTTCAAACTGGATCATCGTGGAAGGTGCGCCCGCAATGGACGTTCATTCCGAAACGCCGGTCTTTTTAATGCCGGAGAGCAATGTGGTCGTCGTGCTGAATCTGAAGGAGAATGCGGCTTATGCAGCTTCCCAGTCAGAGGCGGAAAGCATCCGTCAATCGGAATCGGAGAGCGCATCCGAGCAGGAATCCAGATCACAGGCACAGGCGGAAGCGGAGGCTGCAAGGCTTTCCGAGACTCTGGAGGTGGACGGTTATCATATCAGAACGCACGTTTATGATCTGAACGGACCGGAAGGTTTTATTCTGGCAAATGATCCGCAGACATTCGACCAGGAGGTCGAGGCTTTCTACAACACCGCTTACCGGACCTATGCCTATTACGCAGAGAAAAACGGTGAGTGGCGCTATTATGTATACAATCAGCTCCGCAAGACCCTGATCCCGCTTCTTCTGATCACAGGACCGGACGGAAGCACCTATATTGCCAATGCGCCGATGCGGACCAATGAGATCCCGGGCACCTATCAGTCAGAGCTCCTTCTGGATATTGTATCCCAGAACGGTGAAGTCTGTTCCGTTCCGGGCTTTCTGGTAAAGGACATGGAGGATAATCTGGTCACGCTGGTCTGCATGACGAAGGAAGGCGGAAGCCGCGCTTTCTTCGTATATGATAATCAGAACGGTGCGCTGATGCTGACTCCGTGGTCCGAATATGAAGAAAAGATCACAGGCACATCTTCTCCGGAAACGGAAGAACCGTCCATTGAGACACAGCCTTCTTCCGAAACGCAGAGCCTGCCGCCTCTGAATTCTTCCGTTTCTCCTCAAACGGCAGACGATAAGGCGTCCGGAGAATCCGGTTTCCTCAATTTTGTCAAGGATTATGCGGTATGGCTGATCATTCTGCTGGCCATTCTGATCCTGATCATCATCGCGATCATTGTTGTCCGGAAGATGAGCAGAAATCAGGATGCGATCGAAAAGCGGCTTGACAGGGAGGAAGAGGAGGATTACGGCGATTCTTCCTATACCGGCAGCTATAATCAGAAAAAAGTTCAGGACCCTGAGCCTTTTGATATTGATTTTGAAGATGCCTTCCCGGATGAACTGCAGGTCAGGAAGAAAGCTTCTCCCAAAACACCTGTAAAAAAGAAGGCGGACGCAGCTTCCTTTGAAGAGGAAACGGATGATCTTCAGATCCGGTATGACCGGGAACTCAGAAGACGTGCCTATGAGGTCGAGGAAGAGGAGCGCCGGGAGATCGAAAGAGCTTCCGAAAGAGAGGAAGCGGCAAAAAGGCGGATCGCTGCCAGAAAAGCTGCCGAAGATGCCAGAAAGGCAGAAGAGGAAGCTTATCGTGCCTATGAAAAGGCAGAGGAAGAAAGAAAGCTGAGAGAGGAAGAGGAAAAACGTCTTCAGGAGGAGGCTTTCCGCAAAAAACAGAACAGGGAACGCTTCAGAAGTCTTTTAGACGAGGATGATTTTGAAGTAATCGACTTTTCTCAGAAAAAGAAGTAAATGTCAGGAAACCTTTCCGGGAGTGATCCCGGAAGGGTTCTTTCATGAAGGAAACGCATCATGCTGTGTGAAAAATGTCAGAAAAATGAAGCACGGGTGAAGATCACCAAAGTCATTAACGGTGTGGCTGAAACACATCATCTGTGTCAGGAATGTGCGTCCGAGCTGCGTGTCCTCGGAGAACAGAAGGGGACTCAGGACTGGTCCAGAGCCATTTTTAAGCTCCTGAATGACGCATTTATTCAGAAAAAGAGCGATCAGGGAAATACGGAAGAGGATGAAAAGCAGAAAAGCATGACCTGTCCGACCTGCCGGAAGACTTACGGCGAATATCTGAAGGACGGACTGTTCGGCTGTGCAGACTGCTATGAAGCCTTTGAGGTTCCCATTCTTGCGGCGATCCAGGCGAAACAGGGTGCGGATACGCACAACGGCAAGCGCTCTAAGAAGGATACGGAA
>JAZUFC010000245.1:0-2093 GCA_045640465.1 Lachnospiraceae bacterium
GTATTCCCCGCTGATCATCACCCGCGGGCCGCTCTATTACAGCTATGTAGCCCTTGCCGTCGCCTATTTTGTCGCCTGCCTTTATGTGGTCTTTACTGGAAGCAGACACCTGCAGGGAAGGCAGAGCAGGAGACTCAACATTTATATCGTCTTGATGGTCCTTTCAGGGATTCTTGGCTATGTGATCTTCCTTTCCGGTGTTACCGGCAGTTATGATTCGACAATGGGCGGGGTCTTCATCAGCGTGATCTGCCTGTTTGTGCTGTTTGTCAGGTGCCGGATCTTTGACGCGGTTGTCATCGGTAAAGATAAGGCGCTCGAGGATTCCACCACGGGGCTTGTTATTTTTGATCATACCGGGCAGGTCAGTTATCGGAATTCGGTCGTTTCTGAGTATCTCGAAGAGGGCATCAGCCTGGAGACCCTCCGCGACATGAAGGAATCCAGCTGCAGGCATATATGGGAAGACAGGGCATTTATCATCACGGCTAAGCCGCTCACGGCCAACGGGATTTACGTGGGAAAATCGGTGGAGATCAGTGACATAACCGACCTTCATAACTATCAGTCCAGGCTGGAACATGATGTTAAGGAAAGAACGGAAAAGATTGCGCATATTCAGCGTGAGATCATCGGTTCGATGGCCAATATCGTGGAAGCCAGAAGCGTGGAAACTGGCGAGCACATCAAACGTACCAGTGCCTATAGCGGGATGATCGCCCGCGCCATGCAGAAGAGGAACCTGCATCCGGAGATCCTTAATGATGAATACATCGAACTGCTTACTGCGGCGGCACCGCTTCATGATATCGGAAAGATCTCGGTTCCTGATCATATCCTTTTGAAACCGGGCAGACTGACAGAAGAGGAGTTCCGCGTTATGACGACCCATGTGGACAGCGGCGCGGCCATCATCGAGAACTCCATGCGCGGTGTTGAGTCGGATGAATATGTTCATATCGCAAAAGAAATCGCGCAGTATCACCATGAACGGTGGGACGGAACAGGGTATGGCGCAGGGCTTCGCGGAGAAGAGATCCCACTTTCGGCGAGGATCGTAGCGCTTGCGGACTGCTTTGACGCTTTATCATCAGAACGCTGTTATAAAAAGGCCTACAGTTTCAGCGAAGCACTGGTAATTATTCGATCGGAAAAAGGGACTCATTTTGATCCCGAAGTGGTAGAAGCGTTTGAAGAAGTCTATGCTGAAAACTACAGCTGATTCCGTATCTGCCTTTCGATGGACAGCGCTGAAAGCAGGGACGGAGCATCTGACCGGTGCATACAAAATCAGCAAACCGGCAAAACCGGCATATTTTTTGTGTATATTTGCTTTTCTGGGCTGAGGGCGTATAATAGAAACAGTTTTGTTAATGATAACGAGCTGAACCGCGAGATTGCTCAGGATATCCTTGAGGACGAGGGCTGTATCATTGCGGGAATTGCCGAAAACGGCGTGGTGGCGCTCGGAAAGATGCAGGAGGCCATGCCGGGGGATTATGATCTGATTCTCATGGATGTGCAGATGCCGGTTATGGACGGGTACGAGGCGACAAGGCGGATCCGCGCTTGCCAGCCGGGAACTGGCAGGGATTCCGATTATTGCCATGACTGCCAATGCCTTTGAGGAAGACCGGAAGGATGCATTTAAGGCGGGAATGAATGCCCATGTCGCAAAGCCGGTGGATATCAACAGGCTGAAAGAAACACTTGCTGAGATCCTGAAAGGCAGAAGTTCTGCTGAACAGGCTGCATCCTCGGGCCCTGTTCGCGATTGCGTTACAGTCAGCAAACCGGAAATGAATACCTTCATGGATATGTGAAGAATCGGCTGCCGTCTGGTCATCAGGGAATGCCTTCTGTTTCTAAAAAGAGCGGGGCAGAGGTTACACGTCACACTCTAACCAGATCTCATGAACATAAAGAAATAAAGCAACAGGCTACCCGCCATGACGGGTGGCCTGTTGTTTTATACCTATGCTCTGAAACTGGATAAGCGGATCCTAAGCGCCTTGTATAAGGAACTTTTATTGTCGACAGAGACTGAAAAAATACGTGAATTTATTGACGTCCTCCCACGGATCAATCCGTGG
>JAZUFC010000246.1:0-10847 GCA_045640465.1 Lachnospiraceae bacterium
CGGAAAAAACCGAAGGCTCGAAGACTTGCTCGAAACCGGCATCCTGATAGTGCCGCACACCGCTGCGGCAAGCTGCAAGCATTGCCTTTGCCTTTTCCGTCAGCTTCGGACTATGAAGCACTCTTCCCGCTTCCAATAGAAAGTCGCAGGTACCGAGATTGCCGTCACACAGCCTGTCCGAAAAGACGGGTTGACTTCCGAATGCCGCGTCCGCCGCTTTTTTCAGCATTTCTTCATCGCCCAGATAAAGCCACAAAAAGCCGATGCCCGCGTTGCCGGAATGGTATCCGCCGCAGGAAGCGGGCGATACGGTACTTTTGGACATGTCCGGCCAACCGCCCGCATCCTCGCGATAAACGGAACGCTCATAGGCAAATGCCTCCTCCGCCGCACGGAGATAGGCAGCATCGCCGAGCAGCGTTCCGGCCATGTGCAGAGAAAGCCCGATCCCGCCGATCCCGATATCCAGCCCGCTGATCTCGCGGGCTTTTCCGGTGGGATGCCAGAGTTTCATGCCGCACGTTTCTGCCGTTTTGCGGCTCATCAGCAGATCGGCATATCGGCGAAGCAGGAAATCTTTCACGCCGAGGCGGTCGCGGTAGCGGCAAAGCACCGCAAGAATGCCGGCTATGCCGTCCCGATAACTGAGATCGGGACATTGTTCACAGGAATAACGTTCCAGAAGCCGAAGAGCCCGCTTGGCAAGTGCCGCGTAACGTTCATCCGGATCATATTCGTATAACCGCATGAGCCCTTCGATATGTCCCGCACAGCCGTTTTTCCGGTTTCCGCTGAATTCGGGATAGCGGAGATCCGTCTGTCGTTCCGCGTCTTCGATATATGCTTCGATCCATTCTGCGCAGACGTTCAGCCGGCTGTTTACGTCGTTTGCATGTGCCGTGTCGGGATGGACCTTGCGGTACGCGGCAAGCACGGTTGCCATGCCGGATAAGCCGTTGTAGAATCCGGAACCCATGCAGAACCGTCTCGTATTTGCGTGATTCACAAACCACAATGGCTGCCCCGACGGTGTAACGACGCAATCCGTCAGGAGCCTGCCGAGAAATTCCTCATCGGATCCTGCTGCCCAAGATGCATCCTTCTCCACGCAGCTGCCGTCTGCGGGGCGGACGGCACGCTCGATGAGTTCCCTTTGGAGCTGAAGCTCGAATCTCATTTCCGCTTCGGACAGATAATCCAGCCGATACAGTGCCTCGTCGATGGGGGAATGCCGGAAAACTTCCTTAATGACCGCACCCTCGGGAGCTTGCAGCGCCGTGGATCTTGCTGTTGTATAGAAATACGGAATGACCTCGCGGAATATGGAAGCACGCTCACATTCGCGCACTTGGGCCCACAGCTCATCGGGCAGACGGTACGGATTATTCACAAGCCGCGCAGAAACACGGCGCACTGTTTCCGCCGAGTCATTCAGGCACGTTCTGTCCGTCGTCAGAGCGGCTGCCTTTGCGTAATAGTTCGTCGGACGGACAACGATGCGAACGGAAAAATCCGGCGCATTCTTCAGTTCGGCCCTGATCGCTTCCCGCTGTGCGATGGCTTTCCGATAGCTGTCGGCAAAGCCGCTGTAATAGCTGTCGAGGTATCCGTAAACGGTCTGTGCTTTTCCGCCGACCACCGGCATGGAGACGTTTCGCGGTGACTTCATGATCAAGACGCTGGTTTCCATATCGCCGATTCGTGTGGGAAACATCCCGTTTCCCGCAACAGACGAGGCGATTTCCCGTTTCCAGGACGTTTCATCGTCTTCAAGAGTGTTTCCGCCGCGATAACGGGGCATGAAGCAGGTCTCCAGATCGACCGGCATCGGACGGGTCCCGTCGGCAAGAATGTTTTCAAAGTGCATGTCTACGCTTCCGAGGATCTGCGTAATGGCGGCAAAAGCTCCGAGATGATAATAATAGCGTTTCGTTTCTTCTTCCGTTGCCGCAGGACGGTTGGTCATGAATTCGCAGAAGCCGTAGTATGTACTGTCTTCGTGACAAACGATGCTGTCCGGAACGCGAACGGTATCCGGGAAAAATAGTCCGACAAAGCGGTAAAAGAACGCGTCCTGACGCAGATCGTGCGGCTTGTAGAGGACTGTCCCGCGATCTGTTGCGATCCTTGCCGCTGCTCTTCCGCAGTTGTGGGTATCCGCGCCGCTGAAGCTGAGCGAACGGATCTCCGTGATCGGCATTCCGTCAAAAAACCGTTCGCTGACAGAGGCACGATGCCGATCGATCCGGGAAAGCATTTCCACGACGGCAGTTTCAAAATGCCTGACCACGGTTTCCATGCGCGGCCGGAGAAGCGGATATTCTGCGTCAAATGCCGTGATCCCGCGCTCCAGGAGCTCAGCCAGTGCCGCTTCCGCGCCCTCCCGCCGCGTTTCATCGGGGACAAGCTTCGGTAAGCTTGCTGCCAGCGGATTCTTCTTTTGCGTATGACGAAGACATTCTGAAAATAATGCATTGGCGGAAAGCAAAAAAAGACGCATTTGAAGCGATTCCTTCAATGCCTCAAATGCATCTTTTCCCAAAGGAATCGGACTGCTTGCCGTAATTTTTACGCAAACCGGCTCCGTAAACAGATCCAGCCATGGCAGTACGGCACTTTCGGGCAGTTTTATGATTTCCTCGTCCATATATGATGCTCTACGGAAAAATTACAGCAAAAAAGTATATACGATGCACTGCGTCAGGGTAACGGTGGCGAAAATGCCGACCGCCAGCTCTGAGCCGCCCGTGACCTGCTCCAGTTCTGCGTCTGTCAGTTCAGAGGAAATAACCCCTTCTGCCATCTTCTCTTTCAAGAAAGCGCGGACCTCTTCAAGGGAGGCATCACAACCGTTTTCTCTGCAAAAGCCGAGCAGAGCGGTCTTATCCTGCTTCGCAAGTACGGCGGCAAAGTCTTTTTTCAGGGCTTCGGATCCTACGATCTCTTCATATAATTGTTCAAGCTTCTTCATGTGCGTTTTTCATCCTTTGTATTATTTTCTTCGCTCAACTCGCCGTTTTTCCGCAGTTCTGCTGATTACTCTTTATGACCGGCACTGTCTGCTTCATCGGATCAGTCGCTGCAGGCGGCCATCGCCACAGTGGCGCCTCCCATGAAGGCGGCATATCCCACGCCCAAGGTAATCAGAACGGTTTCGCTTCCGCCCGCGACCTGTTCCAGCTCTGCTTCGCTCAGCTCGCCGTTTTTCCGGATCTCAGCGCTTTTTTCCCGCAAAAACTGCTTTGCTTCTTCAAGGGATGCATCACATCCGTTATCCTTCAGAAATGCTTCCACCGCGGCCTTGTCATTCTTGTTAAGCGCTTCAGACAGCTCTTTTTTCAGAGCGTCCGAGGTTTTGATTTCTTCCATGAACTGTTCAACTGTTTTCATGTTCAATATCTCCTTTACTGATAATATGGTCATATATCCGTTGATCTGAGTATCCGTGCGGACGGGGTTCAGCTATCGGCTGCATTCGACGTTGACGGCATGGATGAGACAGCCATCGTTCCGAAATGATCAGCAGGTATACGTTGATCCCAGCATTCCGCTGATGGTGATTCCGCCGGTCGCGAGGATCGTCGTTACGACCGTCATGACGGCATCGGTGCCGCCTGCGACCTGCTCGAGCTCTGCTTCGTTCAGCTCGCCGCTTTTCACGATCGCCGCACTTTTTTCCTGTAAAAACTGTTTTGCTTCTTCAATGGATGCCTCGCATCCGTTGCCCTTCAGAAATGCTTCCAGTGCGGTTTTGTCTTTCTTCGCAAGAACTGCAGAAAGTTCTTTTTTCAGGGCATCCGAGGTTTTGATTTCTTCAAATAACTGTTCAACGTTTTTCATGATGAATTACTCCTTTATGTTATTTTAGCTTCTTTTCTTCAGCAGTTTTCGTTTCTTGCAGCGGAATCATGCCCGGGACTCGGCGCGGCATTGCTCCAATCCGACATGATTTCCTGCACTTTCGATTCATAGTCAAGCTCAAACAGTTTGCACATGGCGCCGTCTTCCCCGTAGAGGTCGCCGGTCGTAAGGAAGCCCAATCCGCGGCAGCCGCCGTGACATTGTTCGAAGTGGGTACATACTGCGCATTTGGGATTACGTTCCCTTACGTCGGCAACCGTCATGCAGGCAATATCCGTATAGGCGCTGTCCTGCAGGAGCTTCTGCAATCCGTCCCGTTTTACGTTGCCGAGGCAGATGTTTCGGGAATCCAGAATGCCCGATTGCTGAGAGCAGGGATATATGTTTCCGCCGGCTCCGACACAGATCTGTTTCCGCACGGTAGGGCACGCAGGCATCGTATCGCGATAGCTTTCGTGCGGACACGCGGTATGGACCATCCGATAACTTTTGCCTTCCGGACGGAAAATGCCGAATGCCCAAAGCGTCAGTGCCATCTTCCGCGGCTTGGAATGATACTCGCGCAGAACGTCCAGCATGACGTCATAGTATTCCTCATAGGAGAGAGACGCATCACCGGCATTCAGCACCCAGCGCGGGACTTCCGTTGTCCGGATGAAGCGCAGCGTCTGTACGCCGAGCGCATCGAAATAGGAGATCGTCTGTGAAAAAGAATCTTTATTCCGGCGATTGATCTGCGAATTGACAAGGATCGGAAACCCTTCTTCCGCAAGCAGATCGAACGCTTTGAGCGCCTGCTTCTCCGCACCGGGATAATTTCTCATCCAGTCGTGAAAGCCGAATCCGTCGAAGGAGACCTTAAACAGCGGCTTTTTTCCGTAAGAAGCGATCTCCGAAAGAATATCCCGATTCAGAAAAGACCCGTTTGTGACGATCTCTCCGACATACATGCCCCGTTCGTAGATCGCCCGCACAAGATCCGGGAAACGTTTGTGCATCATGGGTTCTCCGCCCGAAAGACGGATCTCCAGAATGCCGCATTCCCTGCATTGGTCGAGAAATGCAAGCGCTTCTTCATATTCCCACTGATCTGCACACGCCGATTCGTCCGAAGCATTGTAGCAGTGCAGACAGTTATAATTGCAGCGGTCGGTTATGCGCCATTCGATTGCAGGAAAATACCGGTTGTCATGTTCGATATTTTTCTGCCAAGCCGACAACGTTTCGCCTTCTGCGGCTTCGTGGATCATCGCGGCAACTCTCGACGCATGCAGCCATTCCTTTGTTTCTTCGTCCAAACAAAGCGGTTTTTCCCCATCACACTGCCGAAGAAACGACCATTCTTTTTCAAGAAGGACCGTGGCTTCCGGCTGTTCCTTATAGATCAGCGTGCGGGGCAGATCACGGTATGAACGAAGTGCGCAGTTTCGATTCAAAATATAACAGCTCATATAGTCAGGTCACGAACGTTCGGATTTTCCTGTTGCAGTCCTTTGTTTGATTTATTATACGATGCACGTGAAAAAAAGTATATTGTAAATTTATGTTTTCTGAAAATTCCATGCCGATTTCTCGCCAAAAATCAACACCGCCGCTGCCCAATCTGAGCGGCGGCGGTTGCGCGTCGCTTCATAGTGCCCCCGTCAAGTGTATTCCCCCGGAAACGGCGAAGCAATCCGACCATGGTACAGCCCGGCGGCCCGGCATTTGCTTAAGTGCTGCTTGTGAAATCGCCCCAGTGATCGACACCGTGAACGTTCACCATGTGGGAAGGATAATTGTACCACGCGATTACTTGACTGCAGATCGGGCAGACGATGCAGTTTCTGACTTCTCCGCCTTGCGCGCTTTCAGCGCCGCCGTTAACCTGACATGCATCCTGATCCAGGAGTTTTTCAGAGTCCTTTTCCATTTTTGCCGCCTCTTTTCGGAGAGATAGTATTGCTGTTCTGCAAAACTGTCAAGTTTCGCTGTTTCTGTATCGCAAGCTCCGGTGAAAGAGCCGAAAACGCAAGACTGCCCGAAAGATTAAAGCTCTGTTAATGGATTATCCGCCATAAATCCCGGTGTCTCGGCCGGCTATGCGCTCATAGTGAGGGCATGGGATCCTCCGTGAGGGGGAATTTGCCGTCGTATTCGGAAGTGAGACCGAAATCAACGCCGCCGATGACCTGCGCGAGCTCGTCCTCGCTTAGTTCCGCGAGTTTTTTACTCAGGACTTCAACTTCGCTCATGAGGGCGTTCAGATCTTCTTTCGTTTTCATGGTTTTCCTCCTTTCTCAGTTGCATCTTATTATACGATGCAGTTGTGTAAACGGCCACTCTTTTTTTCTATTCCATCATGACCGTCAGGCCATGCAGACCGGGCTTATTACGATGCAGACGTATTCAAAAGCCGATCCGGAACGTTCGGTTCTTCCGCCAATTCGTCGCAGTAGTTGCAATATCCATTGACTTATAAGGAAGACCGGTGTTAATATACTTAACGTAAGTGCCCCGACGCAGATTTGAAAAAGGCCAGCGGCGCATTCTCGTGACTTTAGTCGTGAGTTAACCGCTGGTAGTTGCTTATTTGGCAAACATATGATATAATATAAATATGTTGAACAACAATGATTTTAAAACAAATAACTCGCTTACATATGGTCGAGGATATGTATATTCGATACAGTACCATATCGTGTGGTGTACGAAATATCGAAAGCAAATCTTTACCGGTGGAATTGACTCGGATATCAAGGAGTATCTGCAAAAAATGGCCTCCGATTATGATTTCGTCATCACCGCGATGGAGGTCATGCCCGACCATATCCATTTGCTTTTGGACTGCAAGCCACAATTCTTTCCCTCCGACATGATAAAGATCCTGAAGGGAAATTCCGCAAGGTGGCTGTTCCTGAAGCATCCGGAGCTAAAAAAACAGTTATGGGGAGGGCATTTGTGGAACCCGTCCTACTGTATCGTGACGGTCAGTGAACGAAGCCTCGACATGGTAAGACAGTACATCGACTCACAAAAATATCGATAGAAGGGAGGGCACTTCGGTGCAGATCACATCATCGTATTCCGTGAAGATAAAAGATTACGGCAAAGCGTTTGCCAAGACCGTGGATTTGTACCGCAGTGCCGTGGATTTCTACATTGGGGTGATCATGCGGGAGTGGACCGCGTTCTCCGCCATCACGCAGCAAACGCGGGCGGTGAACCTTGCGGAGGGATACAGCATCGTCACCGCAAGACGTCCTGAAGTCAAGTATGACTTTGGGAAGGACTTCTATAAGTTTCCAAGTTACCTGCGCCGCGCTGCCATCGCGGAGGCATTCGGGAAGGTATCGTCCTATAAGAGCAATCTCGCGAACTGGGAAAAAGCAGAAAAGGCATCCCGCGGCAAGGCACCTTCCGCTCCGAAGGCCGGATATGTCTTCCCCTGCCTGTATCGCGACAACATGTATCAGACCACGGATGATCCGTACTGCATCAGGATCAAGGTCTTCATCCGGAACACCTGGGACTGGCTGACCGTACAGCTCAAGAAATCAGACGCGGATTACATTATGCGCCATTGCTTTCCCGTGACCGATGACGGGCAGGCCGGGGCATTACGGAACAGAAGGATCTGTCCGCCTACGCTCAGAAAGCGCGGGAAGGAATGGTTTCTCGACTTCCCCATAGAAGAGAAAGTCGTCTTAACGGATAGAAAAATCAAAGAGCAAACTGTCATCGCCGTGGATCTCGGTATCAACAACGCCTGTACCCTGTCGGTCATGCATTCGGATGGCACTGTCGTCGGGAGAGAGTTTCTTTCTCTCCCGGCAGAAAAAGACTCTCTAGAGCATGCAGTTAACAGGATCAAAAAGGCGCAGCAGCACGGCAATCGCAAAGTCCCGAGACTCTGGGCAAAGGCAAACGGCATAAACGACCGGATCGCTGTTCTCACCGCTCAGTTCATCGTAGACAAGTCCGTGCTCTACAACGCTGATGTCATCGTGTTTGAGCATCTTGACCGAAACGGCAGGCTGCACGGTTCCAAGAAGCAAAGACTGCATCTGTGGAAGAGCCAATACGTTCAGGAGATGGTAACAAACAAGGCACACCGCTTCGGTATGCGAATCAGCCATGTCTGCGCGTGGGGAACGTCAAGACTTGCCTACGACGGCAGCGGCTATGTCCTTCGCGGAAGAGATGCCGGACTGAAGTCATACAGCGAATGTAAGTTTGTAAACGGAAAAATCTACAACTGCGATCTGTCCGCTTCGTATAACATCGGGGCGAGATACTTCGTAAGAGAGATCACAAAATCCCTGCCGGAAACGGCAAGGTTGCAGCTCCAGGCAAAAGTTCCCGGAGCATGTAAGAGAAGCACCTGCACCGTGTCCACCTTAATTAACCTTAATGCGGTACTTGCGGCATGAAGCCGCAAGAGAACTGAGTTAAGGCCGTATAGTGGAAAGGAAGTCCGATGCCCCTAAAGGGCAACCGCCGCAAGGCGGCAATAGGAAGCACGCGACTTCAGTCGTGTGAGGCTTCACGCGTTCAAGGAAGAATTAAAAAACAATGCTGAACTCAGTCAGGCATTGCTCAGGCGCTGTGAAGAAGAAAAGCCTGCCGATGAAGCGGCCAAAGAGGAACTGCTGACCGCATTTGCCCGGGAAAACGGATTCGAAATCACCGCCGAAGACGTGATCCTGATGAGAGCGGAACGGAAAGAGCTGGACGAAAAAGAACTGGAGCTTGTTGCAGGCGGAGAACGAGAACCCGGTATATGGTGTCTGTACGATCATTTCTGCCTGGCTTTGTTTATGTGGTAAATTCTGCGGCTCGGATGCGTGCATTTTCCGTGTGAGCACGGGGGACCGATGCCTTCCCGAATCATTGCGGGATCCGACCCGACAAAGGACTTAACGTGAAAGGATCAAGGAGGTATATTGATGAACTTCAAAGATTTTAAGGCGGATCTGCTTTCAAACGAGGCTTTGAGAAATGAACTGGAGGATGCCCTGAAAGCTGCCAATCTGGAAAACCTGGAAGAAAAAGAGGCATTCTCAATAGAGTTCGGCAAGAAACACGGCTATGAATTTACGGAAGAGGATATAAGTTTCGATAAGGCTTCCTCTAAAGATCTGGACGAAAAAGAACTGTCGCTGGTTGCCGGCGGAGCAGTCAAAAGCAATTGTGACTTTAACTATGCATGTTCGTTTGCATTCAATTCATGCGCGTTCTGCAATGAATGCTATAACAATCACAGCTGTCTGGAAAATGCCGGCGACTACTGCAGACAGATCTTCCTTACGCCCGACATGAAGTGATTCCTCGCCGGCTCCGCCATACGGCAGCAGCATGGGATAATTGATTTTTCCGCAAAGGGAGATGCCGATGAGATACATATTGAATGAACGATTCACGCTCTGCGGGTATAAGCGGCTTCCGTTTGCTTTGCGGGATGAAGTATCGAAACACGTGGCATTTTTCAACAAGGCACAGTTCGAATTCCTCTTATCCTGTTCCGGCAAAAAGGATCTGAATCTTTCGGAGTGCTCCGGAAATATACGAGATCTCGCGGATGAACTTGAAAAGGGAAACGTGATCCGGCAGTGCGGTGAAGGGGAAACGCGGGACCTGAAATATGTCGACTATCGGAATATCTATAAAAGCACTGTCCAATGGTCGATCACGGGGAAATGCAACTATCATTGCAGGCATTGCTTTCAGTCTGCACCCGAGGGAGCGCTGAACGAACCCACAATCGGGCAGTGCATGGATATCATTCGCCAGCTGGACGAATGCGGCGTGAAACAGGTTTCGCTTACGGGCGGAGAACCGCTTATCCGCAGGGATTTCTTTCAAATCGTGGATGAGATCCTCCGCCGCGATATGGTCGTTACCATGATCTATTCCAACGGGAGGCTGATAACGCCGGAATTCATAGACAAGCTGAAAGAACGGAAGATGCATCCGGGATTTCAGATCAGTTTCGACGGTGTGGGCTATCACGATTGGATGCGCGGCGTAAAAGGCGCGGAGAAGATCGCGCTGGATGCAATGCTGCTCTTGCACGACAACGGTTTTCAGGCTACGGCCGCAATGTGCCTCTGCCGCGATAATGCCGGTTCGATCCGGGAGACGGTGAAAACGCTCGCCGCAGTGAAATGCATGGGCTTGAAGCTGCAGCGTACGGTGCCGCAGGGCGAATGGGAGAATGAACCGGAACATTTCCTTTCTTATGATGAGATATTCCGGATCTATATGGATTATCTTCCGCAGTACAAAGAAGACGGTTGCCCCATCCCAATCCAGATGGAAGGATTTTTCGCATACGACAAGAAATCAGGCTACAGCATACCCTGCCGTCGTGGGGCAAAAAGCATCGAGCAGCTTCAGATCCTGCCGGCCTGCGGGGCGATCCATACTTCGCTGTACGTCGGGCCCAACGGAGCCGTTGTTCCGTGCATGACCATGTGCGGCACGAAAATTGAAAAGCTTTTCCCGAACGTGTTTGAAACACCACTGCAGGATATCCTGACGGATTCAAGTTATACGGAGCTTACCGATAAGCGCGTGGATTATCTGCAAAGCACGAAAGAAGAGTGTCTCAAATGCGAATACCGGCTGAATTGCTGCGGCGGCTGCCGTGCCTATGCCACGGGAACCGATTCGGATGACTATTTCGCCATCGATCCGGTCACCTGCAAGATCTTCAGGGAAGGCTGGGACGTAAAACTTGAAACGTTGGCGGATAAGCTGTTCCCAAGAGCGGACGGCGTTTCTGCTCACGGTGACGCGACAGATGCCGCCGGGTTTTGCTGACCTGAATCAAACATTCGCATAATCTTATGATCCACGCGATTATCGCGTGGATCCTGTTATACAAAAAGGGAAGCCGGTCATTGACCTGCTTCCCTTTTTGTAATCAGTGTGTGTCAACGTTCATTGCGCCCTGCGATCCCGCCAATCTGCTCTTCTTTCTAAGTCGGATCGTAGCCATGTCG
>JAZUFC010000247.1:0-3725 GCA_045640465.1 Lachnospiraceae bacterium
CATGGCTACGATCCGACTTGGAGCCCCTGCTCATCAATTTCGATGAATTCCATAAGGATGTTCTGACTTACTGGGCAAAGAAGGGCATGGTCAAGGAACTTCACGGACAGGACGATTTCGTTGACTGGAAGGGCTTCGGCGACAAGACCGGTTTCTATTATGAAGTACCGGACCGTATGAAGCAGAATCTCCGCAACGAGTGGAACTCCTTTGTTCCTGTTTCCGCTTTCAAGGAAGAGAACAAAGACAGAAAGTATCCTCTGGTCATCGCTCTACACGGTGCAGGCAACCCGAAGAGCATCGTTGACGGATGGGGATTCCCGCAGGAAGCAGCACGCCGTGAGTGGATCCTGATCGCTCCGACGCTGGAAGCAGACTTCTGCATCGAGTCCATCATCGAACAGGCTAAGAAGCTTTATCCTGTTGACGAGAGCCGCATCTATGTCACCGGTTTCTCCTTCGGCGGCATGAGCTCCAACCTCCTCGGCAACCAGCATCCCGAGATCTTTGCAGCATGTGCACCCTGCGGCGCATCCATGTCCAGCGGATATTCCGAAGGCAGAGCAATGGGCGAACCGCTTCCGCCGTTTGACGGCGTTGCAAGAGCGATCGGTATGAATACCTATATGCCGATCTTCAATGCACAGGGCCAGCTGGACGGACATCCGTTCCCGGTCTGGGGCGTAAAAGACCGCTTCACCGGAAAACCCAATCCGGAAGGCAGACTTGCAGGCATCAACCACTGGGCAAAGGTCAACCACGTCAAGGAATTCGATCTTGAAGAAGTGCTCGCACTGAAGGATCGCGAAGACATCTCCATCGAAGAGAAGAATATCGGCCTTCCGCTTTCCGAGGACTGCAGAGAGACGGTCGTTTCCGAAGGCGTTACCTACTACAATGCGAAGCTGAAGAGCGAAGACGGCATCTGCCGTATGCAGCTGATGTGCAAGGCGAATATCCCGCACTGGCCGACACCTGAAATGGTTCGTGAGATCTTTGAATTCTTCTCACACTTCAGCCGTGATCCCGAAACCAAGGAAAGCATCTATACCGCATAAGCGTTATCATTCAGAGAGGCGCAGGTCCAAAGACCTGCGGCTCTTTTTTGTGGTGCATAAAGGGTTCAGCGGCCAACGGGCCAGGCCCTGACATCGTGCTCGCAAAGTGCTCTTTGAGGGTTTCCTGCCCGATCGGTTCAATTCAGCCGGTTCAGTTACGGAAGACAGTTCCTGCAGGGAACATAGCCGTCTTCGATCAGGCGGTTATAGCTTCCTGTATATTCCTGCCGGTTCTTTTCACTCATGGTCTGAGCACCTTCGCACTCCGGCAGATGGATGGTCTTTTTCTTTGTATTCAGGATGAAGGTCCCTTCATAGTCTTCCTCAAGCGTCGGAAGCACTTCAGGTTCCGTTTCCGTGACGGAGGGCAGCTCGCCTCCTTCGATCCAGTTGTCTCCGGTCGCGTAATCGATGCAGATCCCCGGCTGGACGTTGTAGGCGTAGATGCAGAATCCGATGCCGTCCCCTTCATCTTCAATGGACCAGGCCTCCATGACGGCGCCGTCGCAGACCAGGTTGTCGCCTGTGAATACCGGCGTGACGCGGTAGCGGACGTGGTTTCCGGTCTCACGGATATAGTCGATCGTCATGTTTTCAAAAGAATTCATGCCTTTTGTGTTGAAATAGCGGGTCCCTGTCACCAGATTGTACGGGTTTGCTTCTTCGCCCGCCAGACCGAAAGCGATCAGATGGCAGCGGTTATACAGGGATTCGCCGTCCACAAGTGACTGCGGATACATGACGCTCTGCCAGCCGGAGGGCTTTACGGAGCTTATATTTCCGCGCTTTTTGTCAGGCATCAGTTCGGTTCCGACGACTGCATCCGCAAGCGTACAGCGCCCAAGCGGATCCAGCGCGTAATAGATCTCATAGGCTTCCGTATCCAGATCTTCCGTATCAAAAAAGGGAAGGCCGTTATTCAGAACGATATAAGGTTCGCCCGAGTATTCCGGAACAGAGAAGCCGTCCAGATAGGAAAGATGCGGGGCTTCCGGATGCTCCTGGGAGACGGTTTCATCCGAAGCCGGCACTGATCCGGAAGCTTCCGTGACTGATTCACTGACTTCGAACCCGTTTATGGTCTGCTCAGGTTCAGACTGCTCAGGTTCAGTCTGCTCAGGCCCGGAAGTCTCCTCCGTTTCGGACGGAAGCGTCGGGAAGGTCGGCAGCACTAAAGGAACGGTGCAGCCTGCAAGTACAGATAATGAAAGACAGAGGGCAAGGAGGGAAAACAGTATTTTTCTTTTACTCATTGCAGTCTCCGATCCGGTATTCTTCAAAGATCATATCATCATGAGAGGTCCCTCTGATCCGTTCCGAACGGACAGGGATCAGCTTTCTGACGAGCGTTTCCGGAACGCGGAGGTCCGAAGGATAGTTCCGGCCCCAGTGGTATACATACAGTTTTTCGATCCGGTCTTCCAGAAAGGAAATGTCTTCACATTCCGAAAAAACAAAATCACCGGAAGAAGCATCTTCGAAGAGGGCTTCGCTGACACGGATATTTTCCGGAAAGTCATCCATTTTCTTCCCGTTTCCGATGAAAAGACGTACCGAATACGGACTCATGTAAAGGTCGTGTCCGTCCGCAAGTTCGAGCATGTGCCGGCGCTGTGCCGCGTCACGGCTTAAGCGGCGTCCTAAGAAGGAAAGCCCCCAGTTTTCGTCTGTGCAGATGATCAGATTCATATAAACCTCACTTTTCAGATCGTATTTTATGATGCTGCGGTCAAAGAGCCTTTTCCCTCTGCTTGCATGCAGGCGTGTGTGCGGGACGGTTTCTGACCCTGACATTACAGTATTGTATCAGAAAAAGCCCGAATATGGTAGTGAAAATGCATATCGGAAGAAAAACAGAGTAAACGCTTTACAGATTCACAGGGGTTTTGTATAGTGAATGACAGGAAGCTTATATGTTATACAGCTTTGAAAGGTGAAAAAGTATTACTGTTCAGCCGGAAACGTATGAAACCGGCCGGACTTTCGATGAACACAGAAGGAGAATGCAAAATGACTTTTTTGGAACTTGCGAAAAACCGTTATTCGGTCAGAAAATTCAAGGATGATCCTGTTCCTCAGGAGAAGATCGATAAGATCCTGAAGGCAGGGCATCTGGCGCCTACGGCATGCAACAATCAGCCGCAGAAGATCATTGTGGTAAACAGTGCGGCAGGCCTTGAAAAATTCAGGAAATGCACGACCTGTCACTTCAACGAACAGCTTGTTTTTATCGTCTGTTTCGACAGAAATTTAAGCTGGAAAAGAAGCTACGACGGGAAAGACAGCGGAGATATCGATGCGGCGATCGTTGCCACGCACATGATGTTGGAAGCTGCGGAAGAAGGCATCGGTTCGACATGGATCATGCATTACATTCCCGAGGCTGTGAAGGAGGAATTCGGCCTGGAAGACAATATCGAGTCCACCGTGGTCCTTTCCATGGGCTATGCGGCGGAGGATGCCGTTCCTGCGAAACTGCACGAACTGTACAGAGATCCTTCCGAAATTGTGAGATATGAATAAGACATCAGGCGAAGTATCCTGAAACAAAATGAGGCGGTACAAAAAGTACCGCTTCATTTTGTTTCAGTGAGATCAGAACCCCTTGAAAAGCACCTTCAGTGAATTCCAGAAATAGTAGGGGATGAGATAATCGGTATGGTAGTA
>JAZUFC010000248.1:0-19850 GCA_045640465.1 Lachnospiraceae bacterium
TGAAAAACACGTTTATCTATGCGGGAGAGTATATCGGAAGACATCTGAAGAAATGATGCGTTTTCCGCATACAGAAGGAGATCGGAATGATCAAGGATAACCAGCAGCAGCTGAACAGGCTTCGCGTTGTGGCGGATATCATCGCCATCGTGGCCGCCTATTTTCTGACTTTTTTATTCTTTTTCTATATTTTTCCGTCTGAGAGCATCTTCGGCGGAAGCTTCAGCTATCAGGTGCCGAAGCTTTCGTATGAACTGGCCATTCTGTATATTCTGCCGATCCATCTGATCTTTTATGTGATCTGCCATCTGTATAGGCCGATGCGTGTCACCGGAAGACGTCTGGAGGCTTTTAACGTTTTCAAGGCGAATTTCTTCAGTATTCTGGTGCCGGTCCTGTTTTTCTGGCTCTTCATCAAGGATTACAGCACACATTTTTCCAGAATGTTCCTGTTTGAATTCGGCATCGTCAATACGCTGGGCATCGTTCTGGAAAGAAATCTTGTCCGTATGGTGGTCGTGACCTTCCGGAAAAAGGGCGTCAACCAGAAACACATTCTGGTGGTCGGCTATTCCAGAAGCTGCGAGGCTTTTCTGAAGCGTGTGCTGGTCTATAAGCAGTGGGGCTATGATATTTACGGCATTCTTGACGATACCTATCCCGTCGGAACGACCTACCGCGATTTCCCGGTCATCGGGAAGATCGACCGGCTTCCCGAGATCCTTGCGGAGAATTTTATCGATGAAGTATTCGTAACACTCCGGCTGAAGGAATACGAAAAACTGGAAAAGGTGGTCAGAGAATGTGAAAAATCCGGTGTTCAGACCAAATTCGTTCCGGATTACAACAATCTCATGTCAAACCGCCCCTATACGGAGGATCTGCAGGGACTTCCGGTCGTTTATGTGCGTCAGGTGCCTCTGAACGATATGCTGAATGCGTTTGTCAAGCGTACGGTGGATATCATAGGTTCGATGATCCTGATCCTTCTGTTCAGCCCGGTGATGCTCGTGACGGCGCTTCTTGTGAAGCTTTCCTCTCCGGGGCCGGTCATATTCAAGCAGGAGCGTGTGGGACTTCACAACAAGCCTTTTATGATGTACAAGTTCCGTTCCATGGGTGTCCAGAAGGAAGCGGATGAAAAGAAGGGCTGGACAAAGAAAAACGATCCGCGCGTCACACCTGTCGGAAAGGTCATCAGAAAGACCTCGATCGACGAGCTGCCGCAGTTTTTCAATGTGCTTTTAGGCCAGATGAGTCTGGTCGGACCGAGACCCGAACGGCCTCAGTTCGTGGAAAAATTCAAGGAGGAGATCCCCAGATACATGGTCAAGCATCAGGTGCGTCCCGGCATTACGGGCTGGGCGCAGGTGAACGGCCTCCGGGGAGACACATCCATCAAGGACCGGATCGATCACGATATCTATTACATCGAAAACTGGTCTCTCGGTTTTGACATCAGGATCCTTTTCCTCACAGTATTCAAAGGATTTGTGAATAAAAACGCTTATTAAGGAGTAAAGATTTTCATGTCGGTTTATGATCATAAAGACAACGAGTTGAGACGCAGGACTTCATCCGACAATCTGCCGGCTTCACGCGGACAGTCCGGCCGCCCTGCAGTTCAGGAAAGACAGCTCCCGGAGGCGGATGCCGAAAGAGAAGCTGACAGCGTCTATTCCGTCCGCAGAAACGGATCCGCATCCGTCGTTTCCGCCGGAACAAAGAATGCGGCATCTTCCGCACAGATGAAAAGAAGGCAGAAGGTCAAGGAGGAGGCGCAGATGAAGCGCCGCAGAAAGAGCGTTATCATCGTCATGGTGGAAATGGTGATGTGCCTTGCGCTGTTTATCGGCTGTTATTTTGTCAATCTGTTCACATCGTATGCAAGAGAAGAGCTCGATCCTTCCGTATACCGCGAGACAACAACGGCAAGACGGAATGTGGAGCCTACGGAGCCCAGAACAACGATCGTGGAGGAAACGAACGAGCAGGGCGAAGTCATCGGCACCGTTGAAGTCACGATCCCGCCGGATGAGATCTCTCTGACCGGATACCGGAATATCCTGCTTCTCGGTCTGGATGCCCGTTCGCAGTACAACATGGATCAGGGCGTGCAGACGGACGTCATGGTCATCGTATCCATCAATAACGATACCGGTGACATCAAGATGGCATCCGTTCTCCGCGATACGATCCTGAAGATGGAAGAGGGAACCTCCAACCGCGCATACGACAAGGCCAACTCACAGTTTGCGCAGACCGGCATCTCCGATACCGTATCCATGCTGAACCGGAATCTGGGTCTTGATATCAATGATTACGTGATCTTCAACTGGTATGGCGTTGCGACCTGCGTCAACCAGCTCGGAGGACTTGAGGTCACGATACCCAATGAAATGATCCTGAACTACTTCAACGGCTATCTGACGGATGTAAACGAGAAGACCGGCATCTGGGCACCGCAGCTGACGACGCCCGGCACCTACAACATGTCCGGTACTCAGGTCGTTGCATTCTGCCGTATCCGTTACGGCGGCTATAACGATACCGGAAGAACCGCGAACCAGCGGGAGGTCATTGAGAAAGCCTTCCAGAAGGCAAAGGCGCTTCTTGCCGCAGGCGAGATCTCCCAGCTTCTGAATATCGCGCAGACCGGTCTCGGAAACGTCAAGACCAACCTGAATCTGACGGAGATCCTTTCCATGGCGATGGATCTGAACAGCTATTCCATGGCAGGCTCCTATCAGTTCCCGCAGAACTATCAGACAGGAAAGTATCTCGGAAACTACAAGGCAAAGTACAATATCGACGATGCGCTCTGCGCAACGGATTTTGCGACGGAGGTCAGACAGCTGCACTATTTCCTGTTTAATGACCCCTATTATGAACCGAGTCCGTTTATCCAGAATATCAGCTATCAGATGTATCTGGATATGAACGGTCTGTGATCTTACAGACTGAATGATGAACCGGAAGCCCTCTTTTTACGGCAGTCTTCAAAGAAAAAGCCGCTGAAAAGAGGGCTTTAAGTTGTAACAAAGATGACACAAATTAAACACAATTTCCTGATACAGTAAGGACAGTTCGAAGGAAGCGGGACCGGCTTTCCCGCTAAGAAAGAATATACGGCACGGAAAGTGCGTTTGTGATTATCGGGAGGAAATAAAAAGATCATGGATGATCAGAACAGAAAGAACAATTTTTTTAACACGCTGATAGCGGTGCTCCTGGTGATCTCTCTCGGCGTCGGCCTTTTCTTTATGACGGACGGCGTAAAAGCGAAGAACAGGGAGATCTCGAATTCCCTTGCAAAGGAGCTTCAGGTACAGGGAGAAACAGCTGCGGTGTCCGCAGTTTCTCCGGTCAGCAGAAGTCTCATAAAAGAAGATGAGGAGACCCCGGGAGAAGAACAGGGAACAGCTCCGGAAGCACTTACGGAAAATGCGGGTGATACGGGCGTAGCACTGGTGACGCTTCCCGGAAGCACACAGGAAGGCGGCGGCATCGTCGTTCTGGATGTGTCGTCGATCGTGGAAAACGTCATGCCCTGTGTCGTAGCAGTGACCGACAATCTGGAGATCACCTCCGTTTACAATCCGTACAATTTCTTCCTGCAGGGAAGAGGACAGACACAGACTGAGGAAAAGGCAGCCTCCGGCTCCGGCGTCATCATCGGCGCAAGCGAGACCGAGCTTCTCATTCTGACGAACAATCACGTGATCGACAACGAAGGTCAGTCCGCGACCTATACGGTCTCCTCGACCGGTTTCTCCGTCCAGTTCATTGACGGAACCGTTGCTTCGGCAGTCACGAAGGGAACGGATTCCCAGAGTGATCTGGCAGTGCTTTCCGTTTCCATGGCGGACCTTTCCGCGGAAACAAGGAATGCGATCCGCATTGCGATCGTCGGCAATTCCGATAAGGTCAAGGTCGGACAGGGCGTGATCGCGATCGGCAATGCGCTCGGCTACGGTCAGTCCGTTACGACCGGCATCATCAGCGCACTCGACCGTGACGTCACCACGGAAGACGGCATCACAAGACGTGAAATGCAGGTCGATGCGGCCATCAACCCCGGCAACTCGGGCGGCGGCCTGTTTGATGCAAACGGTAAGCTGATCGGCATCAATTCCGCAAAATCCACCGCCACCTATTCAGAGGGCATGGGCTTTGCGATCCCCATCACTTCTGCGGAAGAGATCATCGAAGAGCTGATGAACATGGAGACCATTCCCGCAGAGGAACAGGGATATCTCGGCGTCAGCGGCGAATCCGTACCGGATTCCTACATCACAAGCTACGGTTATCCCGCAGGCGTTTCTCTGACGAGAGTCACCGCAGGTTCACCGGCGGGTCTTGCCGGACTTCAGGTCTACGATATCATCACCGCAGTGGATGACAGAGCGGTCACGACCATGACGGAGATGAAGCGGTGCGTCAACAACCACCGTGCAGGCGAAACGGTCACGCTTACGATCATGCGGCCGGACGGCAGAACATTTGAGGAGATGCAGGTCTGTGTTACGCTGGTCACTTATGAAGAGATCGAAGCGCTTGCCTCACAGAATTCAGGCGCAGAAGATCCGGCTTCTCTGTATGAGGAAGGAGAGGCTGCTCCCGAAGAGGAAGACGGAGAGGAGTACGACAATATTCTCGACTGGCTCATCAACGAGCTCTTCGGCAACTGACCGGGATCAGAAGGTTTTTACAGTCATTTTACGAACGGCGGCTTCGGCTGCCGTTCTTTTTTTCAGATATCATTTGACAAGAATCCTCCTTGGACTTACACTAATAAGGTACGCGTAAAAAACAGGAGGATGAGAACGTGGCAAAAAAGCAGTTGAAAATCGATGTGACCGATACTTCTGTCAGTTCGCTGAAGATCATATTCATGCTGGCCTGGCCCGTGTTCGTGGAACAGATCTTCACAACACTCGTCAGCTATGCGGATACCGCAATGGTCGGTGCGCTCGGAAAGAATGCAACGGCATCCGTTACGATCAGCAACTCGCCGATCTTTCTTTTGAACGGTGTGATCATGGCACTCGGTACCGGTATCACAACACTTGTTGCGCAGGCGACGGGTGCAGGTGAGAAGGAGACCGTTAAGAAACTGATCCGTCATGCATTCCTTGCCATTATTTTTGTGGGAATTCCGATCACGATGATCACGCTTCTTCTTCACAGGAAGATCCCGCTCTGGATGGGCGCCGATCCTGCAATTCTGGACACAGCGGCCAATTACAATCTCATCGTCGGCTTCGGCCGTCTGTTTTCCATTACGTCAATGACGCTGAACTCGGTGTTCCGCGGCTACGGAGATACCAAGACACCGCTGTATGCCAATGCAACGATGAACATCGTAAACGTCGTCGGAAACTTCTTCCTGATCAATCCGACGCGGGAAATGTCTCTGTTCGGTCTTCAGATGACGATGCCCGGCGCAGGCTGGGGAGTAGAGGGCGCAGCGGCGGCAACGGCTTTTTCCATGTTCGTCAGTGCCATAATCACGATCTATATCGCTTTCTTCCGGAAGAACGGCTACAATATCTCTATCAGGGATTCCTATAAGCCCGATAAAGTCCTCTGCAAAAAGATCTTCCGGATCAGCCTTCCGGCCATGCTGGAAAGGATCTGCATGTCTTCTTCAGGCATTTTCGTTACCAGC
The DNA here is from genome assembly GCA_045640465.1 of Lachnospiraceae bacterium. Taxonomy (GTDB): domain Bacteria; phylum Bacillota; class Clostridia; order Lachnospirales; family Lachnospiraceae; genus UBA1267. Next base: position 5,672 of record JAZUFC010000248.1, read on the forward strand.
TCGATCGCAACTCTCGGAACGACAAGCGTTGCATCAAACAGCCTTTCTCTGACGGCGGAATCTCTTTCCTATATGCCCGGTTTTGCATTCCAGACAGCTGCTGTCACACTGGTCGGTCAGTCTCTCGGTGCGGGCCGGATGGACAGAGCCAAGGAATTTACGAAGAAGATCCTGGGACTCGGCACCATCATGATGGCCTTCACGACGGTAGGCCTGTATGTTTTCGCACCGTTCCTGCTCGGCATTTTCACACCGGATCAGGACGTTATCGAGTTGGGCTCCAGATGCCTCCGCATCACAGCGCTGATCCAGATCCCGCAGGTTCTTACATGGATCCTCGCAGGTTCTTTAAGAGGTGCCGGCGATACGAAGTCGAACTTCTACATTACCGCATGCACGAACTGGCTGGTGCGTACGCTCGGCTCTGTTCTTGCGATCCGTGTGTTCCATCTGGATCTGATCGCAGTTCAGTGGGTGACCTGCACGGAGATCATGTGCCGTCTTGCACTGACAGCGCTTCGCTACAAAGGCGGCAAGTGGGAGAAGATGGCTCTGATCGGAAAGTCCTCTTCGGAGCGTACTTGATTTCTGCAGCAGTTCTGTGTTAAAATCACTCAAAGCCCTTTGCGGAAATGAAGGTTTTACGCAAAACAACGGAACGAAACGCAGGCATAATGGACAGTATCGAAGAAAAACTCAGAATTCTTAAGGCAATGGAGCAGCCTCTTGTCTGTTGGTTTGCATCAAATCAGAGGATCATGCCATGGAGACAGAAACCCACACCCTACCACGTGTGGGTTTCTGAGATTATGCTTCAGCAGACGCGCGTGGAGACTGTCATTCCCTATTATGAGCGGTTTATCAGGTCTTTTCCGGATGTGAAGGCGCTTTCCGAAGCACCCGAAGACCTGCTTCTCAAAAACTGGGAAGGGCTCGGTTATTATGTAAGAGCACGGAATCTTCAGAAGGCGGCAAAGCTTGTGATGTCTCTTTACGGCGGGGAGCTGCCGGACCGGTATGAAACTCTTCTTACGCTTCCCGGGATCGGCACCTACACGGCCGGGGCGATCATGTCCATTGCCTGTCACAAACGGTATCCGGTGGCGGACGGAAATGTGCTCAGAGTTCTTGCGAGACTCTTTTCCGACGATGCGGATATCTCGCTTCCGGAAACAAAAAGAAACGATGAAACGCTTCTGAAACAGTTCCTGAATGAAACGGAAACGGATCCTTCGCTTTTTAATCAGGCACTGATGGAGATCGGCGCACTTGTCTGCATTCCGAACGGTGAACCGAAATGCGCGGTCTGTCCGCTGGCTCCTTTCTGCAGAGGAAGGATCGAGGGAAGGCTTTCTCTCCTTCCCGTAAAAGCACCGAAAAAGAGCAGAAAAAAAGAAAAACTGACTGTACTGATCCCGGAACATAACGGTCGTCTGGCACTTGTTAAAAGGACGGAGTCCGGACTTCTCTCGGGGCTGTACGGTTTTATTTCGCTTCCCGGGCATCTGAGTCCGGAAGCGGTCGGAGAATGGCTTTCGGGACAGGGATTTCTGACTGATCGGATCGATCCCCTTCCTGAAAAGAAACACGTGTTTACGCACGTGGAGTGGCAGATGGCGGCATACAGAGTCTCTGTTCTCAATGAACCGGAGGGCTTTGTTTATGCGGCTTCAGACGAGCTTTCGGAGAAATACGCACTGCCGAGTGCGTTTAAAAAATGGGATCTATGATCGGAAAATCCGCAAAAATCATACTTTTTGTCCTGCTTCTTTCTGCCGCAGGTATTCTTTTCGGCTGTTCGGGAAGCAGAGATTCCTATGAAAAGGGGGCAGAAGCCTTTCTGAGCGGGAAATATGAAGACGGAGTCAGGTATTTCCGCCTTGCGATCTCGCAGGGAAAGAAAGAGGGCTATGTCTATGCCGATCTTGCGCTCTGCTATGAACGGCTCGGTGAAACGGATGAGGCTCTTCAGAATCTGAACCGTGCACTCGAGCTGTCGCCTGATGATCCTCTGGTAAAAAAGAAGATCGGCATGTTCTATGAAGCGCAGGGTGATGATCAGACCGCACTGTCGTATTACAATGCATCCATTACGACAGAGATCGGCTCCATGTCGGAGAACGATCTGGAGACCTGTGCGATGGCAGCCGCTCTGGAAAGAAAAAACGGCTGTTTTCTGGAAGCGATCAGGATCTATGACATTCTGATCAATGAAAATTATTTCCCGATCCAGCATGAGATCATGACGGGAGAGTGCTATCTTTCCCTGCATCAGAATGCCGCTGCCTGTCAGTATTTTGATCTGATCGACGGAAGAAGCGAAACGGAGGCTGTCTGGTATCTTCTGATCTATGAGGATCTGATCCGGGAAGGCTATCCCGTGGATGCGGAGCGTTATCTTGAAAAAGGTCTCTCACTCTGCGGTGAAAAGAGCATGTCCCGAGCTGAGTATTATGCGGCTGCAGGGCGTTTTCCGGAGGTGGAGAACGAAGCGCTTCCGGATGACGAAAGTGAGGGAAGCCTGATCGCATCTTCCGTACGATTCCTTCACAACAGGGATTTTGAAGGCGCGGAGAAGTGTTTCTTAAAGCTTCTTCAGAACGGAAATGCATCAGGCAGGATCTATAACCGCTACATGGTTTTAAAGATCATGGAGGAGGATTATACCTCCGCGCTGCAGCTTCTGACGCAGGTGGAAACATCACCTGAGGATTCCGTGCTTTCCGACGGCGCATGGAACGAGATCGTTCTGTATGAACGGATCGGAAACTTCGACATGGCACGTCAGAAAATGATCCAGTATATGAAAAACTACCGGGTGAACGATACGGTGCTGAGAGAGTATTACTTTCTGAAGCGCTGATCCTGATCCCTTTTTGCGGGAGGACCGTCTGTGAGTATCGAAATCAAACTGAATGCCTTTGAGGGGCCGCTGGATCTTCTGCTTCTCCTCATTGAAAAAAATAAAGTGGATATCTACGACATCCCCATTGCGGTCATCACGGACCAGTATATGGAATATGTGGAGGAGATGCAGCAGGAGAATCTGGAGATCCTATCGGACTTTCTTGTGATGGCAACGACGCTTCTGGATATCAAGTCCCGGATGCTTCTTCCGAAGGAAGAGGACGAAAACGGAGAGGAGATCGACCCCAGAAAGGAACTCGTGGAGAGGCTTCTTGAATATCAGGAATACAAGATGATGGCAAAGGAGCTGAACGAGCAGTATCTTTCACTTGACGAGCCCTTTTTCAAGGATTCGTCGATTCCGGAGGAGATCCGCAGATATCGTCAGGAACCTGACCCGGAGGAGATCCTGTCCGGCGTGACGCTGGACCGTTTGAGAGCAGTCTTTGAAATGGTGATCCGGCGTCAGGAGGAGAAGGTCGATCCGGTCAGAAGCCGTTTCGGTAATATCAAGAAGGATCCGGTCAGAATTGCGGACAAGCTGTCACTGATCCTGGATCTCGGCAAAAGAGAAAAAAGATTTTCATTTGAACGTCTTCTGGAGGGACAGCATACGAAGGCGGATACCGTAGTCACTTTCCTTGCGGTTCTGGAACTGGTCAAGGTGGGACAGCTGTTTGTTCATCAGGAAGACATTGATTCCGGGATCAGCCTGGAATGGAACGAGGAATGCGATAACGTTTTGACAAAAGAGGACGTGGAACAATATGACTGATTACACGAAAGAGCAGTACATGGGTGCGATCGAAGCCGTGCTGTTCACCATGGGCAATTCCATTGAAGAGAAGACTCTTATGGATGCGCTGGAGATCGGAGAAGAGGAGCTTTCCGGATATATACGGGCGCTTTCCGAGTCTTATGAACAGAACGACCGCGGCATCCGGATCATCCGGCTTGACGATGCGTATCAGCTCTGTACAAAGACGGAGTATTACGATGCGCTGATCCGTGTCGCGACGCATCCGGTGAAGCCGGTCCTTACGGAAGCGCTTCTGGAGGTCCTTTCCATCATTGCCTATAAACAGCCTGTGACAAGAAGCGAGATCGAAAGGATCCGCGGTGTTTCATCGGATTATGCGGTGAACCGTCTGATCGAGTACCGGCTTGTGGAAGAAGCCGGAAGACTGGATGCACCGGGCAGACCGATCCTGTTCAGAACATCCGAGGAGTTCTTAAGGAAATTCGGGTTATCCTCTGTCAGAGACCTGCCTGAACTTTCCGAGGATGCGCTGACGGAAGCCAGACTGAATGTGCTGAAAGAGACCGGTTTTGACGGTCAGATGAGTATCGAAGAGTATTTTGCGGTCCTGACAGGCGACGAGGCTATGAAAAATGAGGAGGCCTCATCCGGAGATGAGGAAGGGCCTGTGGATATCGAAATCTGAAAGGAGTGAATATGAAACTGATGATCGCATCGGATCTTCACGGATCCCTGTATTACGGAGAAAAGCTGTTTGAAGCTTATGAAAACGAAAAGCCTGAAAAGATCCTTCTTCTCGGAGATCTTCTGTATCACGGCGCAAGAAACGATCTGCCGAAGGGGTATGATACCAAGGGACTGACGGCTCTTCTGAACCGTTACAAGGATGTGATCCTCGGCGTCCGCGGCAACTGTGACGCATCGATCGATCAGATGGTTCTTGAATTCCCGATGATGGCGGATTATATCCTTCTGTATCTGGACGGACGTACCTTCATTGCGACTCACGGCGATCTGATCCATGAGGACGCAATGATCCCGCATACGGACGGAACGATCCTTCTGCACGGTCACACACATCTGAAGATCGCGGAGAACAGAGGCGATTTCACCTACATCAACCCGGGCTCCGTATCCATTCCGAAGGATGATGAGCATCATTCTTATATCATATACGAGGAAGGCACATTTATCTTTAAGGATGTCGAGACCGGCGAGATCCTGAAGACCTATACACTGTAAGCTGCTTTTTGTGCGGTTTCTGTTTTCAGCACAGTCCGTACGCATATTGAAGAAGATCTGCACATTTTGTGCGGGTCTTCTTTTTTTATGCGGAGAAATGCCGGATCTTCCGGGGAAAACGGCTTCCTGTTTTCTGAGATGTCTGCTATGCTTCAGACCTGAAGCCTCATAAGAAAGCAGGCTCGGGAAAGGAAGAAAACAGTTGGGATACGGTGCGGTTTCGAGTTCATATCTTTTCGGCGTGGATGCAGTGCGGGTGCTGGTGGAGGCGGACGCGGGAGACGGTCTTCCGTCGTTTGAGATCGTCGGCAGTCTGAATATCGATATCCGGGAGGCGCGGGAACGGGTGAGATCCGCTTTGAGAAACAGCGGGATCGAGATCCCTCCGTGCAGACTGACGGTGAGCTTAAGCCCCGCGGATCTGAAAAAATCGGGGAACGCATTCGACCTTCCGATCGCGGTTGCGATCCTTGTTTCCTGCGGCATCATTCCGGAAAAGAACGTGTCAGGCTATCACTTTATCGGCGAACTGTCGCTGAACGGACAGCTTCTGCCGGTGCAGGGAACGATCTCACATGTACTGCGGGCGCATCGGGAAAACAGCAGGGGACTCATCGTGCCTTCGGAGAATGCAAAGGAGGGCGCCCTCCTTTCGCTTCTTGACGTCTACGGCTTTCAGGATCTGTCATCGGTTGTTGCATTCCTTCTTTCCGATCAGAGTCTGCCTCCCGAAAAGGCGGAAGAAACGGAACCGGAAAACAAAAACGTCACAGCGGAGGATTTTTCCGACATTCTGGGGCAGGAGAGCGTGAAGCGGGCGGCTTCGGTCGCCTGCGCGGGAATGCACGGGCTTCTGATGATCGGACCGCCCGGCTCCGGAAAAACACTGACCGTCCGTCGGACCCCCTCGATCCTGCCGCCGCTTACCCGCGACGAACAGATCGAGTGTTCCAAGATCTACTCGGCAGCGGGACTTCTTTCCAGAAAGGACGGACTCGTGAAAATGAGGCCCTTCCGGTCGCCGCATCACACGATGAGTCCCCATGCACTCGTGGGAGGCGGTTCGATCCCGAGACCGGGCGAAATGTCGCTTGCGCATAACGGCGTGCTGTTTCTGGACGAGCTTCCGGAGTTTTCACGAAGCACGCTCGAAGTGATGCGGCAGCCGCTGGAGGATCATCAGGCCGTGATCTCCAGAGTGAACGGATCCTTTGTGTTTCCGTCTCGCGTCATGCTTGTCTGCGCTATGAATCCCTGCCGCTGCGGCTACTATCCGGACAGGAACCGCTGCCGGTGTACGGAAGCGGAAGTGCACCGGTATCTGTCCAGAATATCGAGACCTCTTTTAGACAGGATCGATATCGTCACGGAAGTACAGAAGACCGGCGTGGATGCACTGCAGGGAAAGGAAAAAGGGACCTCTTCGGAAGGGATACGGGTGCAGGTCATGCGGGCCTGGGAAATACAGAAAAGACGCTTTTCCGGTGAAAATATCGTGTTCAACTCATCCATGAACGCTGCAATGGTGCGGAAATACTGCGTGCTCGGAAATGAGGAGAGCGATTTTTTAAAAAGCGTGTTCGAACGCCTTGATTTTTCGGCCAGAGCTTATGACAGGATCCTGAAGGTGGCGCGAACGGTCGCGGATCTTTCGGGAGAGGACAGGATCTCCGTCAGCCATCTGTCGGAAGCGGTCTCCTACCGGATGACCGACCGGAAGTACTGGGGATCATAAGAAAGGGAGCGCTCGGTATGAACAGGATCACAGCTCAGTTTTTTATCAGCAGTCTGACGGGCTTTCCGGATGCAATGCTTCGGAAGGCTCTTGAGAGTCTCATGCCGGAGGAGCTTTTTTCGGTTCCTGCGGAGAAGCTTTTTTCACTCGGGATCACGCCGAATCTCTATCAGGCGGAGGAATATGAAAAACTCCGTCATGAAGAGCTGCTTCTTGAAAAGATGGAGAGAATGCGGGAAAAAGGCGTGCGTTATATTCCTTCTTTCGATCCTTCTTATCCGGAGCGTCTGTCTGTTCTTCCGGATCCGCCGTTCGGCCTTTTTGTAAGAGGGGAACTGCCGGATCCCGAAAGACCCGCGGCAGCAGTGGTGGGATCCAGAAGATGTACGGTCTACGGGCGGGAAGCCGCATACTATTTCGGGAAAGAACTGTCGAAAGCGAAGATATCCGTCATCAGCGGCATGGCGCTCGGCGTGGACGGATATGCCCAGACGGGAGCTCTGCAGGGTATCGGAAACAGTTTTGCCGTTCTGGGAGGCGGCGCCGATATCTGTTATCCGGCGGAAAATGTCGGACTGTATGCGGATCTCCAGAAGAACGGAAACGGCGTGATATCGGAAAGACCCTGCGGATACCGCGCAAGGGCTTATGATTTTCCGGTAAGAAACCGGCTGATCAGTGCGCTTTCCGACGTGCTGATCGTGATCGAGGCAGCGGTGCATTCGGGATCTCTCATCTCCGTGAACCATGCGCTTTCACAGGGAAAAGAGATATTTGCACTTCCGGGCCGCGTCGGAGACCGGATGTCGGAGGGCTGCAACCAGCTGATCCGTGACGGCGCAGGAATACTTTTAGAACCCGGTGATATCTTTCAGGCGCTCGGACTGAAGGAAAAGAAGACGGAAAAAATGAAGCAGAGGGTGTTTCTTTGCAAAGAAGAGAAGGTGATCTTCGACTATATCGGCAGGACGCCTGTCACGGTCGAGGAGCTTCTTCAGAGATCGTCATATCCGGTCAGCAGTCTTCTGGAGGTGCTTCTGAAACTGGAGATCCGCGGTCTGATAAAAAAAGCCGATCTTTCGGGATATGTGGTTGTCTGACATCCGATAAAGTGCTATAATCATTTAAAATGCGTGAAGTTTTGCCTGAATTTCCCGAAAGAGCAGATTCAGGCAGGACGCGTTCGGAATCATACAAAAACAGCCGGAGGTTCGACGATGAATTATAAAGACGAGTATCAGGAGTGGCTGACAGCCCCCTGTTTTGATGAGAAAACAAAGGAGGAGCTCAGAGCTCTTTCGGGAAACGAGGAAGAGATCCGCGACCGTTTCTACACGGAGCTGGAATTCGGTACCGCAGGCCTTCGCGGCGTGATCGGCGCCGGCCTGAACCGCATGAATGAATATACGGTCCGCAAGGCGACGCAGGGGCTTGCCAATTATATCCTGAAGCTCGGGAAAGAGACGCAGGGTGTTGCGATCGCATACGATTCCCGTCACATGTCACCCGAATTTGCACAGATCTCCGCACTCTGCCTTGCCGCCAACGGGATCAAAGCTTATGTATTCGAATCTCTTCGCCCCACACCGGAGCTTTCCTTTGCGGTACGTTATTTAGGCTGTACGGCCGGCATCAATATCACAGCTTCGCATAATCCGCCGGAATACAACGGCTACAAGGTCTACTGGGAGGACGGCGCACAGATCACGCCGCCGCATGACAGCGGCATCATGGCTGAAGTCGCAGCCATCCGGGATTTCGGATCTCTGAAGAACATGGATAAGGCGGAAGCGGTTGAAAAGGGTCTCTATGAGCAGATCGGAAGCAGCGTGGACGATGCCTACATCGAACAGGTCCTTTCGCAGATCAAGGATCCGGAGGTCATCCGTCAGCAGGGAAAGAATATCACGATCGTCTATACGCCTCTTCACGGCACCGGAAACATTCCCTGCCGCAGAGCCCTGAAAGAAGCCGGCTTTGAGAACGTATTTGTGGTTCCGGAACAGGAGAGACCGGACGGCGATTTCCCGACAGTCGATTATCCGAACCCGGAAGACAAAAAGGCATTTGCGCTCGCACTTGCACTTGCTGAGGAAAAGAAGGCGGATCTGGTGCTTGCCAACGATCCCGATGCGGACCGTCTCGGCGTATACGTGCGCGACCGCGAGGGCATCTATCATGCACTGACCGGCAATGAATCCGGTTCTCTTCTGGCGGAGTATACCATTTCTCAGATCGCAAAAAAGCAGGGGATCCCGGAAGGAAGCGTCCTGATCAAATCGATCGTGACCTCCAATCTGGTGGATGCCATTGCCCGCGAATACGGCGTCGGCCTGACGGAATGCCTGACAGGCTTCAAATGGATCGGCAGAGAGATCCTCAGAATGGAGAACGAAGGAAAAGGGCAGTATCTGTTCGGCCTTGAGGAAAGCTACGGCTGCCTGATCGGAACATACGCACGCGACAAGGATGCGATCGTTGCGTCCATGGCGCTCTGTGAAGCGGCGGCATATTTCAAGGCACAGAATATGACCCTCTGGGATGCCATGATCCGCATGTATGAAAAGTACGGCTACTACAAGGAAGAGGTCATGTCCGTCACCATGAAGGGTGAGGACGGCATCCGGAAGATCGGAACGATCATGGAGAAGCTCCGCAATTCGGAGATCACGGAGATCGGCGGCAAGAAGGTGCTCGTATACCGTGATTACGAAAAAGATGTCCTGAAGGATATGGTGAGCGGAGAAGCAAAGAGCACAGGTCTTCCCGCATCCAATGTCCTGTATTATGATTTCGCGGACGGTGAGTGGCTTGCGGTACGTCCCTCCGGCACAGAGCCGAAGATCAAGCTTTATTTCGGTGTGACCGGCAGTTCGATCGAAGACGCAGAGAACAGAAAAGCAGCCTTCCGGCCTGCGGCCGAACGGCTTTTGGAGGATTGATATGAGTAAAAAGAAACGGTTCAAGGCATTATGCGACAGGATCTTCTGTACATATCTGGCATGGTTCATTGCTTTTGCCGGCCTTCCTCTGACTGCTTACGGACTGATCTTTCAGACGGAAATGTTCCGGTACGTGGATGTGTTCTACTGTTTCATCGCTGTATTCGGAGGCTTTGTTTTAGGCTATTCCATGATGTCCTATGTAAAAAAACAGGAACGCGTATCCTCTAAATCGCTGCACGGCATGGTCACCGGCTATGCGGTCTGTTTTCTGTTCTGCTGGCTCTGCCTGTATACGGCAACATCGGTCTCGTTCCTGATGATCTCGGCTGTTGCCATGAGCATGTGCACTTCCTGCATGATCATCTATCTCGGCATGATGCGGAAAGAAAAACAGCGTGAAAAGGAACGCCTTATGAAAGAAGAAGCAGACAGAAATGCCGGAAAGGCAGTACAATGACAACAGAGATACTGCACACGGCAGAGATGCCGCTTGATGTGCTTGCGAAAAAGGCCGCGGAATATCTGGAAAACGGGAAGCTTGTCGCTTTTCCGACAGAGACCGTTTACGGCCTCGGAGGAAACGGTCTGGACCCGGAGGCTGCCAGAAAGATCTATGAAGCAAAGGGACGTCCTTCCGACAATCCCCTGATCCTTCATATCGGCGACCGTTCACAGCTTTTTCCGCTTGTAAGGGAGATCCCGGAAAAAGCGGAGAAGATGATGGATGCCTTCTGGCCGGGACCGCTTACGATGATCTTTAAAAAGACCGATCTGGTTCCGAAGGAGACCTGCGGCGGACTTTCCACGGTTGCGGTCCGGATGCCCTCGCACGAAACGGCGAGAGCCATGCTTCAGGCCTGCAGCGTGCCTGTCGCCGCGCCGTCCGCAAACCTTTCCGGACGGCCTTCCACGACAAAAACGGCTCATGTGATCGAGGATCTTTCCGGAAGAGTGGATGCGATCATTGATGACAGGGAGGCGGATATCGGTCTGGAATCCACGATCCTGGATATGACGCAGGAGCCGCCGTGCCTGTTAAGACCCGGTTATATCACAAAGGAACAGATCGAACAGGTCATCGGACCGGTCGATGTGGATCCCGCTATTACAAGAGAAAGCATAGTCAATCATACAAACGAGGTGCTTCATCCGAAGGCACCGGGCATGAAATACCGTCATTATGCGCCTGAGGCACCGGTATATGTCATTTCCGGCCCGACGAAGAATGTGCTTCGCTACATCAATTCCCGCGTAACACCCGTGACAGGGATCCTTACGGTAGACGAACACCGGAATCTGTTTTTCGGCGGTGTCGTGAGATCGGCGGGAAGTATTAAGGATCCGGAACAGATCGCGCATAATCTGTTCGATGTACTGAGAGAATTTGACAAGACCGGTGTGAAAGCGATCTATTCGGAGGATTTTACGGATATCGACATCGGAACGGTGATCATGAACCGGCTCCTGAAAGCGGCCGGGGGAAATATTACGGAGGTATGAAAATGATAGCTGTCGGCTGTGATCACGGCGGATATGAACTGAAACTGGAAGTATTGAAGCATCTTGAGGAGCAGGGGATCGAATACCGGGACTTTGGCTGCGATTCACCGGCATCCGTGGATTATCCTGTGTATGCAAAAAAGGTCGCAGGTGCCATTCAGCGGGGCGAAGCGGAGCTCGGCATTCTGATCTGCGGCACCGGCATCGGCATCTCCATGGCGGCAAACAAGCAGAAGGGGATCCGTGCGGCACTCTGCACAGACTGCTACATGGCGGAAATGACCCGTTTCCACAACAATGCCAACATTCTCTGCATGGGCGGAAGAGTACTGGGCTCCGGCACCGCGCTGAAGATCGTGGATACTTTCCTGAATACGCCCTTCTCGAATGAGGCCCGCCATCAGGCCCGTATCGACATGCTGGAGGATTGAAGAAAGACTGAAAGGTTCTGAAAAACAGGAGGAACGAAAATGTACGAAAGAGAAGACCATATCAACTGGGACGAGTATTTCATGGGAGTGGCCATGCTTTCCGCGATGCGTTCAAAGGATCCCAACACACAGGTGGGCTGCTGCATCGTCAGCGAAAAGAACAGGATCCTTTCCATGGGCTATAACGGCCTTCCGAACGGCCTTCCCGATTCCGAATTCACCTGGGCAAGAGAGGGTGAGGACAACAAGTATTTCTATACCACGCACTCCGAACTCAACGCGATCCTGAATTACCGCGGCGGTTCGCTGGAAGGTGCAAGACTTTATGTGACGCTGTTTCCGTGCAACGAGTGCACCAAGGCCATCATTCAGTCTGGCATCCGGTCGCTTGTCTATGCGGAGGATAAATATGCGGATACGCCCGGAATTCAGGCTTCCAAGAGAATGCTTCTTCGCGCCGGCGTTGAATTCAGAAAGTACGTGCCGTCCGGAAGAAAGATCGAACTGAACGTCTGACGGCGCCATCTGTCGTGCGGCGGGATCAAAATAAACGGTAACGCCTTGACAAAGAGCCCGATACAGGGTAGAATTACAATGTTGTAGATATTGCTTGTACAATGAAAATTATATAAGGAGGTACTCCTGAATGTTCTGGATGATTGCTGCAATCACAGTTTTTGTCCTTGCGATCATCGGATGTTTTCTCTGTTACCGCTTCGGTCAGAACCAGCAGAAGAAGTTCTTTAACGAGAAAGTCGGTTCGGCTGAACAGAAGGCAAGAGAGATCATCGACGACGCATTGAAAACTGCTGAAGCCAAGAAACGGGAGGCTCTCTTAGAGGTCAAGGAAGAATCTTTACGTTCGAAAAATGAACTGGAAAAGGAAATACGTGATCGCCGCAATGAAGTATCAAGAAGCGAAAAGCGGATCCTCAACAAAGAAGAATCTCTGGACCGCAAAGCTGAGAACATGGAAAAGCGCGAAAGCGCACTCAGCAAAAAGGAAGAGGGCTTGAATCAGAAGTATGCAGAGATCGATTCTCTGCGTTCACAGATCACACAGGAACTGGAAAGAATTTCCGGTCTGACCTCCGAACAGGCAAAAGAACACCTTTTAAAAACTGTAGAAGACGATTGTAAGAAGGATGCTGCCCGGATCATCAAGGAACTGGAGCAGCAGGCAAAGGATGAAGCTGCAAAACGCGCACAGGAATATGTGGTCACAGCCATTCAGCGCTGTGCTGCGGATCATGTGGCGGAAAGCACCATCACGGTGGTACAGATCCCCTCAGATGAAATGAAGGGCCGTATCATCGGACGTGAAGGCAGAAACATCAGAACCCTTGAGACCATGACCGGCGTGGAGCTGATCATCGACGATACACCGGATGCGGTAGTACTTTCCGCATTTGATCCGGTCCGCCGTGAGATCGCCCGTGTCGCACTCGAGAAGCTGATCGTGGACGGACGTATCCATCCGGCGAAGATCGAGGAAATGGTCGAGAAGGCAAAGAAAGAGGTCGAACAGAAGACCAAGGAAGAAGGCGAGAAGGCCCTCCAGGAAGTGGGCGTTCACGGCATTCATCCGGAGCTTGTCAAGCTCCTCGGCCGTATGCATTATCGTACCTCTTACGGTCAGAATGCATTAAAGCATTCGATCGAGGTCTCGCAGCTTTCAGGACTGATGGCATCCGAACTGGGGCTGGATGTCCGTATGGCAAAGCGGGCAGGTCTGCTTCACGATATCGGTAAAGCGGTGGATCATGAGATGGAAGGCTCACACATTCAGTTGGGCGCTGACCTTTGTAAGAAATACAAGGAGTCTGCAATCGTCATTAACGCGGTAGAGTCTCATCATGGTGATACCGAGCCTACGTCTATGATATCTTGCATCGTTCAGGCAGCGGATACGATATCCGCAGCCCGTCCCGGCGCACGTCGGGAGACGGTGGAAACTTATATTAATCGTTTGAAACAGTTGGAAGAAATTACAAATTCATATCAGGGTGTTGAAAAGTCCTATGCCGTTCAGGCAGGACGCGAAGTTCGGGTAATGGTCGTTCCGGAGAAGGTTTCCGATGCGGATATGGTCCTTATGGCACGAGATATTTCCAAACAGATCGAAGCGGAAATGCAGTATCCCGGCCAGATCAAGGTCAATGTCATTCGCGAATCCCGTGTAACAGATTACGCTAAATAAAACTGTTTTCTGATATATGGGGAAACAAGCATTTATGCGGTCTTGCGGTTTCGTAAGGCCGCTTTTTTGTGCAATAAGGCAGGAGAAGCAGCGGACATGCTTTGCACGGTCCGGGAATCGACCGCCGGGTAAAGCGAGGAATATATATTCCGGGCTGTGCGAAATCGCAGAATTGAGAGAAGGATCCGGGCTCCTCCTGCCCGGTTAATTGTTTCCGGCTCAAGATACGGCAAAGTTCTGAAGAAGTGAGATGAGGTCCTGAAACCTATAAGCCGCGGAAAGATTACGGTTACGGGAGCCAGATGAAGCGTTAAAACCGTAAAGTCGAGGAGAAATTACGGTTCTGGGAGCCAGATGAAGCGTTGAAACCGTAAAGTCGCGGAGAAATTACGGTTACGGGATCCAAATGAAGTGTTGGAACCGTAAAGGTCGCGGAGAAATTACGGTTAGTAGAGCCAA
>JAZUFC010000249.1:0-13801 GCA_045640465.1 Lachnospiraceae bacterium
TGTGGATGTAGCGGACGGGAACGCCTGCCGTGACAGCGGGAATTCCGGAAAGAGAGAGGTTGATGACTGCGGCATCGTTTCCGCCGCCTTCACGGACGGATTCCTGCACCTTGAGGTCTTTCTCTGCGGCGGTGTCCAGAATGAAGCGCTGGAATCTCGGGGAGCAGATGACAGAAACGTCCATGTGGCGGAACATCGGTCCTTTTTTCAGAGCGGTCTGGATCGCATAGGGTTCCGTGAAGGTATCGTCTGCGGGACAGCCTTCAAAGCAGATCGCGATGTCGGGATGCACATGATTCACTGAGACAGTGCAGCCGCGTTCGCCGACTTCTTCCTGCGAAGAAAGTACACCGACCACGTCGCACGGAAGGTCAAGACCGTCCAGACGGTTCATGACTTCCAGAAGCGCCGCACAGCCGATCCGGCAGTCAAAAGCCTTGCCGAACAGAAGACCGTGCTCAAGGTCTGCTTCAAATTTTGCTGCAGGAACGACAGGCTCGCCGATCCGGATATGGAATCCGTTTCTGGCTTCCTCAGCGCTTACCGCGCCGATATCGATCGACAGATCCGAAATCGGAACCGTACCTGCATGCTGGTCCGGAGCGGTCACGAAATGCTTCGGCTTGGAAGCAAAGATGCCCGGAATATAGCGGCCTTCGGCGTTTCTCACCAGTACCTTGGAGGAGGGAAGGACGGAATTTGTCCAGCCGCCCAGATTGACGACACGGAGCGTTCCGTTCGGGCGGATGGAGTGGACCATGAAGCCGACCTCGTCGCTGTGCGCATCCAGCATGATGACCGGTCTGTTTCCGGTGTTTTCTTTTCTATAAAGGTAGAGATTCCGGAGCTTGTCCTCTTCGATACGGAAGCGGTCACCGACTGCCTCGCGCACCGTTTTCAGAACCTCGTCCTCAAATCCGGATGCACCGGGCGCATCGGAAAGCTTCTGAATCAGTTCCAGTGACTTTTCATTATATGTGATCATGGCAAAACCTCCGTGATAAACTGTAGGGATGATAACACGAAAAAATAACTGTGTAAAGTGGATGATTCCGGTGTAAAAAAATCTTCTTCCCTTGTTGAAAAAGGCGAAAGAGTGTAGTATACTGACTGTATTATGTGGCGTTTTCAGGCCGAGTGGTGCCAAACGCAAAGATTCAGGAAAGTGAGGAAACCATTTATGAATGTCTATAAAACAGAGGACATCAGAAACGTCGTGCTTTTAGGTCACGGTTCTTGTGGTAAAACGACTGTTGCGGAAGGTATGGCACTGCTGGGTGGTCTCGTCAGCCGTATGGGTACCGTTACCGGCGGCAACACCATCAGCGATTTCGATAAGGAAGAGCAGAAGCGCGGATTTTCTTTAAGCGCATCCGTTATTCCGATTGAATGGAATAAGAAGAAGATCAACGTCATCGACACTCCCGGTTATTTCGACTTTGTCGGTGAAGCAGAAGAAGGTCTGTCGGCAGCAGACGGCGCGATCATCGTTGTGTCCGGTAAGGACGGCGTACAGACCGGTGCCGTAAAAGCATGGGAAATGTGCGAAAAGGTCAACAAGCCCAGAATGATCTTCGTTACCGATATGGATCTTGCCGAAGCAAACTTTGACAAGTGCGTTGAGGAAATGAAGGAAAAATTCGGCTCCAAGATCGCTCCCATGATCGTTCCGATCCGTGAAGGCGAAAAGCTCGTCGGTTATGTTGATGTTGTCAGGAAGGAAGGAAGCCGTTTCCTTGAAGCAGGCAAGCGTCAGGCAATGGATATTCCGGCATCCGCAGAAGACAGCCTGTCTTCCGCACACGATGCACTGATGGAAGCAGTAGCAGAAACCGATGAAGAGCTCATGGAGCGCTTCTTCGAAGGCGAAGAGTTCACAGAGGAAGAGATCGCTGCAGCACTGAAGAGCGCTGTTTCTTCCGGTGACATGGCTCCCGTATACATGGGCTGCGGTATCGCTGCTCACGGCCTGTTCACACTGATGAACGACATCATCACCTACTTCCCGGCTCCGAATCATACCGAAGTCGCTGCATACGCAGAAGACGAGACCAAGTTCGAAGCAAACTATGACGATGCAAAGCAGAAGACCCTTTACATCTGGAAGACCATGGTCGACCCGTTCATCGGTAAGTATTCCATGATCAAGGTCATGTCCGGTGTTCTGAAGACAGATGATCAGCTGATCAACCAGCGTACCAGAAACTCCGAAAAGGTCGGCAAGCTTTATGTCCTTCAGGGCAACAAGACCGTTGAAGTTCCCGAACTTCACGCAGGTGACCTCGGCGCTCTTGCAAAGTTAGACGATGCAAAGACCGGCGACACCATGTCCGAAAAAGGTCTGGATGTTTCCTATCCGATCCCGGATTTCACAAAGCCCTACACTTATATGCGTTATATCGTTCCGAACAAAGGCGAGGATGACAAGGCTTCTTCCGCACTGACCAAGCTCACCGCAGAAGACATCACTCTGAAGGTCGTGAACGACTCCGCAAACGGCCAGATGCTTCTGTACGCTGTAGGCGATCAGGCACTGGATATCGTGAAGAGCAAACTGTTAAGCCGTTACAAGGTAGAGATCAACCTGGAAGAGCCCCGTGTTGCTTTCAAGGAGACCATCACCAAGGAATCGGATGTACAGGGTAAGCATAAGAAGCAGTCCGGCGGTCACGGTCAGTACGGCGATGTCCGTATGCGTTTCTCTCCGTCAGGCGACAACGAGCAGGCTTATATCTTTGAAGAGCAGGTAGTCGGCGGTTCCGTACCGAGAAACTTCTTCCCCGCTGTTGATAAGGGTATGGCTGAATGTGTCGTAGCAGGACCTCTGGCAGGTTATCCGGTAGTCGGTGTCCGCGCCGTTCTGTACGATGGTTCTTATCATCCGGTAGACTCCTCCGAAGCAGCGTTCAAGACAGCTACTCAGCTGGCATTCAAGGACGGCTTCATGAAGGCAGGCCCGGTTCTTCTTGAGCCCATCATGAATCTGAAGGTTACCGTTCCGAACGATTTCACCGGTGATGTTATGGGCGATCTGAACAAGCGCCGCGGTCGTGTGCTGGGTATGAACCCCATCGCCGGCGGCAAGCAGGTCGTTGAAGCTGAGATCCCCGAAATGGAACTCTTCGGTTACTGCACAGTACTCCGTTCCATGACCGGCGGTATCGGCCAGTACGAAGTCAACTTCGATCACTATGAGCAGGCTCCTCGTGACGTTCAGGAAAAGGAAGTTGCGAAGAAGAAAGCTGAAGAAGAATAATCATTCTGAAACAGGTAAACAGGCGGGACCTGTCGCAGCTGCGGCAGGTCCCGTTTTTGGGATGAACACATACGAATTGATCTGATCAGGAGAAGCAGAGTTTATGGATATTATACTCATGATCATATCCCTTCTGGGCGGTCTTGCCATGTTCCTTTACGGCATGCGTCTGATGGGAAACGGTCTGAAGGAAGGATCTTCCGCCACGCTGAAGATCGTGATGGAAAAGGTGACGAATAATTCTATCAAGGCTTTTCTTTTAGGCGTTGCCGTCACCGCACTGATCCAGTCATCGACCGCAACGATCGTCATTACGTCCGGTCTGGTTGCAGCGGGCATCATCACGCTGAAGCAGTCTTTGGGTATCCTGATCGGCGCAAACGTCGGTACCACCGTGACCGGCCAGATCATCCGTCTTCTGGACCTGAATGATTCCTCCGCAAGCTGGCTTCAGTTTCTGAAACCCTCGACTCTGGCACCGCTTGCACTGATCGCGGGCATCATCCTGATCATGTTTCTGAAATTCAAGAAGTCCGATCTGATCGGTCAGATCATCATCGGTTTCGGTATCCTGTTTTCAGGTCTGATGAACATGACGAACGCCGTGAGTATTCTGACGGAGAACGGTACCTTTGATGCGATCTTCGGCGGTCTTGCGAGAAGCCCGCTGATCGGTTATGTGTCAGGCGCCGGCGTCGCATTCGTGCTGCAGAGCTCCTCGGCGACCATCGGTATTCTGCAGGCTTTTGCGGCGGCGGGTGACCTGCCGTTTAAAGGCATTTATGCAGTGCTTGTCGGTATCTATCTGGGCGACTGCGTCACGACCGCTATCGTCTGCTCCATCGGCGCGAAGGCGGATGCGAAGCGTGTCGGTATCGTCAACATTCTGTTTAACTTAAGCGAGACGGTGGTGGTGCTTGTTGTCGTTACGGCACTCCATCATTTCGGGGCGCTGGATGCGCTCTGGGAAAGATCGGTCTCCTCAGGCGGTATCGCAAATACCAACACGATCTTCAATCTGGGCTGTGCGATCGTTCTGTTCCCGATGCTTCCCGTATATGAAAAGCTGAGCCGGAAGATCGTCCGTGACGAAAAGACGGCGGAAAGTCCGTACGCACCGGTTCTGGAAGCATTGAATGTCAATTTCTACAAAACGCCGGCGCTGGCTTTCAGAAGTTCCTATCAGGCACTTCTTGCCATGTTCACGGCAGCCAGAACCAATATTGACCGTGCATTTGCGATGCTGACAGGTTATGATGAGAAGGTCCTTCAGACGATCGATGATGAAGAGGAGGAGATCGACAGTCTGGCGGACAGGATCAGCAACTATCTTGTGGGACTTTCTCCGTTTATCAGTACGGATTCCCATACGAGAATCATGAATCAGTACTACAAGGTGATCTCCGAGTTTGAACGTCTGGGAGACCACGCGGTCAACATCTCCGAGGCAGCTGAAGGCCTGAAGGAAGGAAATGCATCCTTCTCCGATGATGCTGTGCATGAGCTGAATGTTCTGAAGCAGCTGATCGATCATATTCTGGACAATGCGGATCTGGCCTTCCGGAAACAGGATCAGGACGCCGCACGGCATATCGAGCCGATGGAAGAGGTCGTGGACGATCTGGTGAATGCACTTCGCGACAATCATCTGACGCGTCTTCGTGAGGGCAGGTGCAATATCTACATCGACAACATTTTCCTGAATCTGCTTTCCGATATCGAAAGGATCTCCGATATCTGTTCAAATATCGGTATTGCAACGATCACCCGGATGAAGACAGATCTGCAGATCGAAGCTCATTCCTATATTTCCTACCTGCATCAGGGCCGGGACGAAAGCTTCAACCGGGAGTATCACGAAGCACACGACCTGTATTTCTCCATGCTGAAGGAAGGACAGAAAGAAACAGAAGAGTAAACAGAAGAGCCGGTACGGTCAGTGAAAAAACTGAACGTACCGGCTTTTCGAAAACGTCTTCGTTTCGATTTAACTCCATCCGCTTATTCGGCAAAAAGAACTGAAAGACGTAATCAGTCCCCCTTATCTGTATCCAGTTGCGTTTCATAAGGAATCAGGGTGTGTATCGGCGGATCACTCCATGGATCGTATCCTTCTATCCACGGAAAACTGTCTCCGTCTTTTACATCCAATATGCCGAATTTGGCAGAACCTTCTTCGATAAATAGAAGCTGATCTTCCAGATAATGAAAATAACATATATCACCGGATATTTCATCCGTCAAAGTCAGATTATCTTCATTTACTGTCCAGTCTCCTCTTCCTGTATAACTGCTGGCACTTCCGATAGATAACTCATATTTTCCGTTTGGTTTCAGCGTGATATAGAAATCATCGGGAAAACCCGGTTTTTCCCAGACATAGGTTTTTTCCTCGGGAACATTCTTTTTACAGGAACATAAAAGCGTACTTCCCATGAGGACTGTCAACAGAATCATCATAACCTGCTTCTGCAGTAATTTTTTCCCTGTTAATGCCATAACGAATAACCTCCTGAATATGGTCCGTATGTTACCGCATGAATCAGTTTTGTTGTTGCCGAATACCAACTTGAGTTTTAATGGTAATTTCCGCATAATTACTGCCTACTGATAATTATGTTTGCGCATAAAATATATCATAAACTTTATTAAATGTATAATACTATATCAGAATGATGGGCATACTAATAAGGCTATGACCTTTTACAGTCTTTTTCATAATTATGTCAGCATCGGGTAAAATCAGCCAGGAGGAGATTTAGCTCGACGCTAACGTCCTATACTCTTCCTTTTTTTATGGATTGACTGTCTTCTGTTAATTGGAAGGTCATCAGAATCGCATCTTCCGGATCGTGAACCTGTTCTGTTGCTACCGGTCTCACTCTGCACTGTCTATCGGTAAGGTACGGCATAGAAAAATGAAGTATTCCGAGAGAGGAGACACAAATTTCTTTTTGTAGCGGACTATGTAATTTTTGCGAAGCATAGGATCTTCTTTCAGCGGACGGGTCTGTACGAAGCCGGTCTGAATATAGAAGCGGACTAATTGTTCGGGAAGAACGGAAAGCCCGAGCCCTTCGTGCACACCCTGAATGATTGCGTGAATGCTGTAGCTTTCCATGACAGGAGCCGGATTCATGTTATGAAGTGAAAAAATCTGATCCAGATATACACGGCTGGTGCTGCCCGGTTCCTGAAGCAGTAATGGATGAGATGCGAGATCTTTTATGGAAATACTGTCTGAAGGCAGAAGATCGGAATCGGGCGGAAGGATCGGAAGCAGCCGGTCTGTTCTGAATTCTTCTGCTGACATATACTTATCATTTATCAAGCCCTCGATCAGAGCAAAATCCAGCATATTTTCCTTCAGGAGGCTTTGAAGTTTTGTTCCGTTTGCGACTGTTGTCTGAACCTGAACTTTCGGATATGTTTTTTGAAATTCTTTCAGGACCTTGGGGATCAGCAGGCTTCCCAAGGAGGCGGTAGCGCCTGCCCGGAGGGTGCCGGTCTGCCCCTGATTTGTTATGATATCTTTACTTTGATTCACTGTGTCGATGATATCTAAGGCATAGGAATAAAGCTGCTTGCCTGCATCTGTTGCATAGATCCGTTGATTGATCCTGTCAAAAAGCGGCGTTCCATAGTAATCTTCCAGTTCCTTGATTGCTCTTGAAACAACAGGCTGTGAAACGAACAGCTTATCAGCCGCACGGGAAAAGCTTTCCGTCTGGAAAACTACGGTAAAGATCTGAAGGCTGCGGAGTGTCATCTGAATTCCTCCTCGTATTAAAAAAAGAAAGGGGACGGACAAAGACATAGGTAGGCCATAGCTGTTTGGGTATGATTGTTATTCAAAATTAGCATTAGACAAAGAAAATGTCAAGTGCTATATTTTGGATGGAAGAGCACACTAATGCATTTAGGAGAGAAGCCAAAATGAAGAAAATATTTGCTGTTTTGTTATGTGTAATCCTTTGCTTAAGCGCCGGCAGACACGAAGTAAAGGCAGATACAGATGAAAAGCTTTATATTGAAGGCTTGATAGAAGAAGGCTTAAATGAAGAAGAAGCCCGGCAGTTATACCACGTGGATCTGATCATCAATCAACTGGAAGAAGATCATCTTACGGTCGAACTGCAGAACGGAATATATGCCATTTTCGATTCGGAAGGAAAAGATGTGACAGAAGAATGCGTGATCGGCAAACGTGATCGGGAGTTCCTGTTTGAAGTCCTTGAAAGATCATCAAAAGTGACGCATGAAATGATGATGGAAGATCTGGAAAGACAGATGGCTGAATACAGTGACCGGTCAGTCTTTCGGATCGAGTACGAAAACGGGTCATGGGTTCAGGTGACCAGACATATAAAGCGGAATGACGAAATACTGACAGATGAGCTGATACCGTGCTTTTCAAATATGACATATCCTAATGAAAAGGAGATAAAACACGAAAACTGTTTCGGAGACGGAATATACAGTTACGATTACGAAATGGCGGAATGGTATGGGATCGCGTATGCGAAAAATCTGGTAGCCATGCAGACTCAGATCAGCAATTCGAATCATCATGTAAGAGTAATCGGTTATTACGGAGGTCAGTCGAGCTCCGGTGCCAGTATCACAATTTCAAATGCCTATGCCGCCTGTACTACAAGTGATGTTGACTACTATGCAGTACCGACCATGTGGTGCGAAGTGTATAATCAGGTTGTTTACAGCGCATCCTCTTCGTTGGGCTTTAACGTCGGACCGTTTTCTTTCTCAGTGCCAAACGGAAACTGCTGGACACAATATGCAATTCTGAGATCATCACTGAATATATTTCATGCCTATGCCGCATACTATGTATGAGAAGAAAAATTCTTATCAGCGTGTCATGCGCGCTGGTGATCGTAATCGTCATCATAATTTTGTGCGCCCCGCATGAAAAACTTCAAAGATGCTCTCTTGAGATGCCTTATGATATGCTGAACTGGCCGGAGTGCAAAAACTTATGTACATCAGAGGTGGAACTGACGTTGATTGATGTAGATTTCGAACAGGACAGCGGCCACGGTCATCAAGTATTATTGCTTGCGCGGCAGAATCCGCTTCTCCGGGATATAAAAGATAAGGTGAATATTCATACGATAGAACCGGAAACGCAGGATGCGGAGGGGCTGGCAAAGGCAATAAAAACGGCTGCCGATACCTGCGGAGGGGTTCTTTGTATCAGTCTGGGAACATACACAGACAATGAAGAATTAAGAAGTGCAGTGGAGTATGCTTCAGAGAAAGGCTGTCTGATACTGGCGGCCGCCGGAAATGATGCGGCGGAATTTCCGATCTTCCCTGCCGCTTATGAAAGCTGTATAGCAGTAACAAGCGTGGATAATGAAAAACACGGAATGCTGCTGAATAATCGCGGCGATTGGATAGATGTGAGTATTCCGGGAGAAAATCTGGAAATAGTCAATGGGCAGAAAACAGAGATGTTAACGGGAACCTCTGCGTCAACGGTGCTTATGGCGTGCATAACTGCTGCATTAAAGAGTATGGAAACCGGTTTGACTGACAGAGAATTAAGATTATTGCTGCAGGATAGCTGTATAGACCTGGGGGAGAAAGGAAAAGATCCGGTTTACGGCTATGGCTTATTGGATTGCAGCAAACTGATTGAAATCTGTGCTGATTCCGTATAATCAGTAAAAAACAAAGAGGCTTGATGTGTATGAAGAAACAAAAACGGATCATTATCGGGGTACTTCTTCTTTGCATCCTTACAGCACTTTCCGGCTGCTATGAAGAAGTTCCAGCCGGAGGCGTCGGTCATCGCCCTGTTTGGATTGACTGGCTTATCGGGTTTGCCGGGGAAAATGCAGGAGAAACCGGCGAAAAAAATGACAAGAGAAATGAACTTGAAGACATACATGCTGTTTTTACTGATGAAAGCAAGGCGGTTGTTGAATTCAGAGGAGTGACTTATAATCAGGTTCCTGTGACAGAGGCTGTGAGCGGACAATTTGATGCAGGAACAAGATCTTACGTCTTCAACGGGCAGAATGGTGAAAATGTAAGATTTGCCGGAAAGAGTCAGATGGTTTACATCACCGCGCCGGGCGAAGAACTACCATCCGGTTATGAGAGTGGGGGATTCACGGGCACTCTCTATGAAGACATAGGCGTGGTGGTAGACGGTGCCGGAAATCTCTATATCACTGATGAAAAACGTGATGGTTTTCTGACTGTTTTAGAAAAACCGGAAGTGACGGAATATGCTGTTTCGATCAGTACGGGCGGTTTTGTTCAGATAGGTACTGCTGACACGAAAGCCCGGTTTGTTCAGTTGGGTCCTGAACAGGCAGAGATCCTGGATAAGATTCTGCTCACAGACGAGTTTATCATGACAGATGAAGAACTGGCTGAATATAATGCAGCTGTTTCGAAAGGGAAGAAGCAGGTTGTTTTAGGTTTATTCTATACCGATAAGGATATGTTTCTCTGCAGTGAGCTTGCAAATATCATTTTCCCGGAGGGAAAAGATTCGAAAACGGCAGAGGTTTACGTCTTTCAACAGGAAGAGACTGCCGGCTCCAGGGTGATTCCGGAGGAATACATAGGACTGTTTACAGAGTTTATGAACTGATGGTCTGCTCACTTTAATACTTTGAGCGAATGAGTCCGGCACATGTGTACAGCATATCAGCTGCACGGGAAAAGCTTTCCATCTGGAAAGAGTGCTGAACTCATTACAGTGTATAATAGTGCGACGTGTTCATCATATCCGAATGCTGTTTTTGTTGCAAACTCGTCTGCGAAATATAATTGCCTTTCGTTTGCATGGTATTCGGCAAATCACTCGGGACTAATTTATAATGTATCAAATTCACAGGTGATTTCCAAGTGGGGATCAGGCCCTGTTATGATACATGCTTATATCTGCGGACCGTATAGCGGTGGTGTATCTTTGTGGAGGTAATAGATATGAAAAAAATAATCGCAGCAGTTCTCTGCGTTATCATTCTTTCGGCTTTATGTGCCTGCCAGACCGGACCGGTGAAACCTGTCAGAACGATCGAAACAGAATCCGGCTCCTATGAGGAAATGTCAGACGGAACCTGGAGATACGAAGGCAGGATCTATCAGTACAGACTGGAGCTTTCGGGAAGATATCCGAATTCGATCGTTGACTCAACTATGGTTTTACTGTGTAACCGTGATGATGTCACATTTGAAGAGGTGGCAGAAGCTATGTTCAGCGATAAGGCTCCTCTTGATTTTGAAGAAATGGTACCGGTACCGGTGAAACTGACCACGGAATAACTGAAAAAAATGGAAACAGTTTTGCTTCTGTGCCTCTTTACAGAAAGATGTGAATAGGCTACAATGGAGGCAGTCATTGTGAAAGAACCGGATGAGGGGGATTGCGTGAACAGTGATCCCCCTTTTTCAATTGTATTCAAGTATTATTTTCAGGAGGCAGAAACATGCAGGAGTATTTAGTTGGCATTGATATCGGCGGAACGACCATCAAACTCGGACTTTTCCCCACAGACGGCGATAAGTATATCGAAGCCTGGGAGATCAAGACAAAGACCTTTGACGAAGTACAGTATATCTGGTCCGATATTGCAGAAGCTGTTTTCAAAAAGATGGAAGAGCTCGGCATCGAAAAGAGCCAGCTGAAGGCAGCCGGCATGGGTCTTCCCGGACCGATCCGTGAAGACGGTTTCCTGCCCCGCTGCGTAAATCTCGGCATGGGTTCCTGCTATCCCGGCAAGGAGCTTTCCTCCTACTTAGGCGTTCCCGTTGCGGCAGGCAATGATGCGAACGTGGCAGCGCTCGGTGAAGTTTACTACGGCGCGGCAAAGGGCTTCGAGGATGCAGCACTCTTTACACTGGGAACCGGCGTCGGCGGCGGTATCGTTGTCAAGGGAAAACTGGTTGCCGGTAACCGCGGTGTCGGCGGTGAAGTCGGTCACTTTGTTGTAAATCCGGAAGAGACCGTTCCCTGCAACTGCGGCAACAAGGGATGTCTTGAACAGTATGCATCCGCAACGGGTATCGTCCGTTCCGCAAAGAAGCTGCTTGCATCAAGCAAGGTCGAGTCCACCCTCCGTTCCTTTGAGGATCTTTCCTGCAAGGATATCTGCGACGAAGCCAAGAAGGGCGATCCGATCGCAATGGAAGCACTGGATATCTACGGAAAGTATCTCGGCATGGCGATCTCTTACGTTGTGCTGACAAATGACCCCGATGTCATCGTTCTTGGCGGCGGCGTTTCCAAGGCCGGCCAGATCCTGATCGATGCTGTGGCAAAATATGTGGATATGAACACCCATATTGCTGAGAAGAGAGGCGATATCGTACTCGCGACCCTCGGAAACGACGGCGGTATCTACGGCGCGGCTGCTCTTGCTAAAACACAGCTGTAAAACATACTTCTATCAGATCTCAGGATGCCCACCCGCAGAAACGGGTGGGCATTTTTTTAGGAAAACAATCATTTTGATTGTGATATGGTGTTGATAAACAATCATAATGATGGTATACTGAATGCAAACTCATACACAGGAGCATGATTATGAAAAAAGTCCTATATGCGGTTCCGGAATATTTGACCGCCTCAGATATCAAAAAGATACGCGGTACACTTGGACTGACTCAAAAGGGTCTGGCTGAATTGATCGGATGCTCCAAACCGACAGTGGAAAGATGGGAAAGCAGAGAGGATAGAATAACAGGACCTGCAGTACTGCTTCTCAGGATGCTGGACAGAGACCCTGAATATGTAAAGGAGATCTCTGCTCCGGAAAAGAAATATCCCCTGCGTTTATGGTATATGTACCGTCAGATACCCTGTACGATGATCGATGTAAACGAAATGAACAGAGAGATCCGGATCAGAAACTATACAGATCAGATCATGTTCCGGGCATTCGGCAGCAATGAGAAACCGTCCTATCAGGATTATATTTCGTTTCTTGAAAGCCGGTGTTTCCCCAGAGAACGGGACAAGATGAAAATGATTCTGAAGGATCTCGGACTTCCGTTCTATGATCCCTTGCTGATCATTGAAAAGACTGAGGGAAGAATGGCTGAGGATGATTTCTGGATCAGGATGGAGAGGTGATCTATGGTCAGACTGTTTGAACAGGATATCAGGACGATCGGAAGGCAGTCTTCAAAAGGAAATCAGTTAAAATGGGAAAACAACGGGACCTGGTACAAGGCTGATTATACCGGATATGAAGGGCTGTCTGAATATGTGATCTCGTTGCTGCTTTGTGATTCGAGCCTGAATAAGCAGGAGTTTGTTGTTTACAGGCCGGTCGAGATCAGCTATAGAAGTACAATATATAAAGGCGCGGAAAGCAGAAACTTTCTGCATGATGACTGGCAGATCATCACACTGGAACATCTGTTTCGCAGCTTCTTTAATGAAAGCCTTTATGATGCTGTCTTTAAGATCCGTGATCATACCGAACGTCTGCGTTTTATCGTCAGTCAGGTGGAACGGATCACGGGACTTCACGAATTCGGGAAGTACATGAATAAGATACTGACGATAGATGCCTTTTTCCTGAATGAAGATCGCCATACACATAACATTGCCGTACTGATGAACGGAAAAGGAAAGTTTGACTACTGCCCGGTATTTGACAACGGGGCCGGACTTCTTGCGGATATCACGATGGACTATCCTTTGAACGGGGATATATACAGAATGATGAATGAGGTCAGAAGCAAAACTTTTTCGGAAGATTTTCCGGAACAGCTGGAGATCTCCGAGAAACTGTACGGAAACAATATCACCTTTTCCTTTTCGCGTCAGAAGGTGGATGATCTGCTTGGATTTTCACAGGAAAATGCGGATGTGATGATATATCCGGCTGAGATACGGGAACGTGTCAGAAAAATTATATATGAACAGATCCGGAAATATCAGTATCTTTTCCGGTGAGGCTTTGGAAAAGGAAGAAGAACAGGAGATTGCTCCTGCCGGGAGAAACATGGAACAGGAATTTTTGGATGAAAACAGGCTCCGGAGAATGACAGGTCTGACGGTGCATGTATACCGGGAGATCGATTCGACGAATACGGAGGCACGGCGGAGGATCATAGAGGGCATGGCACTTCCGGCGGTCTTTGCTGCGGATCGGCAGACAGCGGGCCGCGGACGGTATGGAAATACGTTCTATTCCCCGGAAAATACGGGTGTCTATCTGTCGCTGGCGCTTCCGGTCTTTTCGCCGTTATCCTCTCTGGTACGGGTGACCGCGAAGAGCGCGGTCGCGGTTTATCGGGCCGTGAAGGAGGTCTACGGGATCGAACTCTCGATCAAATGGGTGAACGATCTGTATCTGAACGGAAAGAAAGCAGTCGGGATCCTGGTGGAATATGTGGACAGACTCGCGGGTGCGTCGGAAGAGGAGCGGCTTTTTGCAGAAGCAGACCCGTTTGCGCTTCCGTCATCGTGGCTTGTTATCGGCGTCGGGATCAATCTGAAAACGGAGAACTTTCCTTCAGAGATCTCTGAACGGGCCTGTTCGCTTCTTACGG
>JAZUFC010000250.1:0-5115 GCA_045640465.1 Lachnospiraceae bacterium
AAAACACCTTTCTTCTGCAGGAAGCCTACAAGGGCAGAATGGATACGCTTTATGCCATGACGCAGGAAGAGAAGCTCCTTGCCCTGAGACAGCAGGTGCAGCTGAACTATCAGATATCCGGCGCATTCGAGCCCGGTTCCACCTCCAAGGTACTGACGCTTGCGGCAGCATACGAGGAGAACAGAATTCAGGAGGATCAGACCTTCTACTGCGACGGCGCGATCCAGGTGGGACGCTACAAGATCCACTGCCACTTTCTCGATTTCTGCGGCGATCTGACCGCCATCGAGGCGCTCGGCCGTTCCTGCAATGTCTGCTTCGTGCAGATCGGAAATACGCTCGGAACGGAAATGTTCACCCGTTATCAGGAGATCTTCAATCTGGGACAGAAGACCGGCGTGGATCTGCCCGGCGAAGCCAGTACGTCGTCTCTGATCTACTATGAAGACACGATGAACGACATCGAGCTTGCGACCTGTTCCTTCGGTCAGGGCTACAATCTGACGATGCTTCAGATGGCAGCGGCCTACAGCTCCATTTTAAACGGAGGCTATTACTATCAGCCGCATGTCGTGAGACGCATCACCGATCAGGAAGGAAACATCATAAAGAACATCGAACCCGTGCTGTTGAGAAGGACAGTCAGCGAGGAGACGACGGAATACATCAAGGAATGTCTCCGCTATGTCGTCGAATACGGTACCGCTTCCTACGTGAAGGAAGACCGGTATCCGCTGGGCGGAAAAACAGGCGCGGCGGAAAAGCTTCCGCGAGGAACCGGCAAATATGTCGTTTCCTTTATCGGCGCGGTTCCCGTGGAGGACCCGCAGTTCATCATTTACGGCGCTGTGGATGAGCCGGCTATCGAAGACCAGTCGCTTTCCTATCCTGCCCAGTATCTGGTGAAATACTGTCTGGATGAACTGTATCCCTACTTCGGGATCTATCCGGAGGATGACGATGACGCATACACGTATGACTGGAGCAGCCTGAAGGACTTCAATCAGACGGACAATACATCGTCCGGCGGAAGCTTCATCGAAGATCCGGACGCATCCATGCAGTGGATCGAGGGAACGGAAGAGAGCGGATACGCAAACCCGGATATCCCGCTTGAATAGTCGGGAGAAATGTTGTATAATCGGAAAACTGCAGCTGTTTTCATAATAACAGCCGTATGAAGAACGAGGGGGAGATCAAGTATGGAATTTATCACGGCTTTGCCGGTATTTCTCGGATTTCTGTTCAGCGCGGTCCTGTGCCCGGCACTGATCCCGCTTTTAAGAAAGCTGAAATTCGGACAGAATGTCAGAGCGGAAGGAAATCCGGAGCATCTGAAAAAACAGGGAACGCCCACGATGGGCGGCATCGCATTTCTTACGGCGCTTCTGATCGTCTCCGTTATTTTTGCATTCCGTTTTCCGGAACTTCTTCCCTGCCTGCTTCTGACGATCGGCTTCGGTCTGGTCGGCTTCATCGATGATTTCATCAAGGTCGTCAAAAAGCGTTCCGAAGGCTTCAAGCCCTGGCAGAAGCTTCTGTGCCAGCTGGTGATGACCGCCGTGTTTGCGCTCTATGCGTACAAAAAGGTAGGAACATCCGTCATCATTCCGTTTGCGGGCGGAAAAGAGTGGGACATGGGCTGGCTCTTTATTCCCTTCGTATTTGTTGCGGTTCTCGGAACGGATAACGGCACGAACTTCACGGACGGTCTGGACGGACTGTTAAGCTCCGTGACTGTCGCCGTTTCACTGTTTCTTATGCTCGTTGCACTGAAGGATCACAGCGGCATTGCCGTATTCTCCGGCGCGTTTGCGGGCGTTCTGATGGGCTTTCTGACTGTCAACAGCCATCCTGCCAAAGTATTCATGGGCGATACGGGTGCGCTTGCGGTCGGCGGTTTCGTATCTTCCGCAGCCATTATGATGAAGATGGGCTGGTTCATCGTGATCTTCGGCATGATCTATCTTGTCGAGGTGATTTCTGTGATCCTGCAGGTCGGCTACTTCAAGCTGACACACGGAAAGCGTCTTTTCAAAATGGCGCCGATCCATCATCATTTCGAGCTGAAGGGATATTCGGAGACACAGGTCGTCACAAATTTCACGTGTGTTACCGTGCTTTTATGCATCATCGCCTATCTGGCGTTATAAAGGAGCAATATGGATAGATCAGTTCTGGTAGCCGGCCTCGGCATTTCCGGCATTCAGGCGGCAGGCCTTCTTCTTTCACAAGGCAGGAGCGTGATCCTGTTTGATCAGGATCAGACAAAGGATCCGAAGGAGATCTGCGCGCTTCTCGGACAGGAAGTTCCGGTAGTTTTGGGAGAACTGACGGACAGCGTGATCGATGCAGCGGATCTCTGCGTCATCAGTCCCGGTATTCCGCTGGAGGTTCCTTTTGTGCAGCGGCTTTTGGATGCGGGCATCCCCGTGATCTCCGAGATCGAAGCAGCTTACGCGTATGAAAAGGGTACCGTGATCGGCATCACCGGTACGAACGGAAAGACCACGACCACCACGCTCGTCGGTAATATCATGAAGGCGTGGAAAGGTGAAGACAAGGCCTTCACGACCGGAAATATCGGCATTCCGTATGCAAAAGAAGTGCTTCGCACCGGAAAGGATTCCGTGACGACGATCGAGCTTTCCTCCTTCCAGCTGGAAAGCGTCCGCACCTTCCGTCCCCATGTTGCCGCGATCCTGAATATTACGCCGGATCATCTGAACCGGCATCATACCATGGAGATCTATACCGAGGTCAAGGAGCGTGTCTCCATGAACCAGACGGCAGAGGATTTCATCATATTAAACTATGAAGACGACAGACTCCGTGCTTTCGGCCTGACGGGTACGGACGCAAAAGTTCTGTGGTTCTCCGGTGCGCATGCGCTGCCGGAAGGCTACTATCTGAAGGACGATGCCCTGTACCGGAAACAGAACGGAGCTGAAACACTTCTGATCCGCACGGACGAGACCACACTTGTCGGCAGATGCAATTACGAAAACATTCTTGCGGCATGGGCGATGGCGGATGCCATGGGCGTTCCGGAGGAGATCATCCGGAAGACCGTCACTTCGTTCCGCGCAGTCGCTCACAGGATCGAGTATACGGCGACCGTCCGCGGCGTCCGGTATTACAACGACTCCAAGGGAACCAATCCGGATGCGGCCATTCAGGCGATCCGCGCCATGACCTGCCCGACCGTTCTGATCGGCGGCGGCTACGACAAAGGTTCCGAATACGACGAGTGGATCGAAGCCTTCGACGGCAAGGTAAAGAAGCTGCTTCTGATGGGCGTTACCGCGGAAAAGATCGCGGAGTGCGCGAGAAAACACGGCTTTACCGATATTGAATTTGTAGATTCCATGGAAGAAGCGGTCGCCGTGGCTTCCGGCATTGCCCGGGAAGGAGAAGCGGTCCTTCTGTCACCCGCCTGCGCAAGCTGGGGCATGTTTAAAAACTACGAGGAGCGGGGCGATATCTTCAAAGCGCTGGTAAGAGACCTGTAATGAAGAAAAAAAGGAAAAAAGCCCGTGCGGGCCTGATCCTTGCCGTGATCCTTTTGGTGCTTCTTCTGGGTGCGGGCGCAGCATTGTACTTTGTCCGTACGGAACAGGTGACTGTAAAAGGAAACCGGTATATTTCCTCCGGAAAGGTGAAAAGCCTGTATTTCGAAGAAGAGGAGGATCTGCGTCTGTACCGGGTCCTCATGAAAATGTATCTGAAAAAGCCGGTATCGGACGCATACAGAAGCATATCGGCGAAGTTTACCGGTCTTCAGAGCGTGGAGATCACGGTATCCGAACAGGAGCCCTGTGCACAGATCCTGACAAACGGTCAGGCAGTCCTGTTTTCCGAAAACGGCGTCTGTCTGGGACTTCATGACGCGGACGGTGAGCTTCCTTCGATCACCGGTATTTCCCTGCTTCCCTGTTATGAAGGGGAGAAGGCGGAAACTAAGGACGGTACGCACTGGTTTCAGTCCGCGCTTGCATACTGTGCGCTCCTTCCGGATTCCGGCCTTCCGTACAAGGAGATCCGTTATCAGGACGGATCGTTATATCTGATGGAAAAAGATGTCTGGGTCAGTCTCGGAGATGCATCATCCGCAAGAGAGAAGCTTAAGGAGGTCAGGGCTCAGTACCCGGTCTATGAAGGCCTCTACGGCATCATGCATCTGGAGTCCTTCGACCCCGAAAAAGAGGACAGCCGTTTTTACTTTGAAGTGCCGTCAGCGTCCGGAAACTGAAAAAGCGGGGAAACGGCCCAAAAAACGGTTGATTATTTTTCAAAAAACAGTTATAGTTTTAGAATAACCATGAAAATGATACAGTACCGGCATCATACGGTTTGAGCAAAGAATGTCTTACGGTACTGTTTTGTATCATATCTGAACTTGTTAAGGAGGATGAAACCTTGTTGGAGATCAAAATGAACGATGCGGAATCCGGTGCAAAGATCGTCGTGATCGGTGTCGGCGGTGCAGGAAACAATGCTGTCAACCGCATGGTGGAAGAGAATGTCAGCGGCGTTGAATTCGTCGGTGTGAATACAGATAAGCAGGCACTTCTTTTATGCAAGGCACCGGTCGTCAAGCAGATCGGTGAAAAGCTGACCAAGGGTCTCGGCTGCGGCGCTGTTCCCGAAATGGGCGAGAAGGCTGCGGAAGAGAGTGAGGAGGAGCTTTCCGGACTCATCAAGGGTGCGGACATGGTCTTCGTTACCTGCGGTATGGGCGGCGGAACCGGTACAGGTGCGGCTCCCATCATTGCAAAGCTTTCCAAGGATATGGGCATCCTGACTGTCGGCGTTGTGACGAAGCCGTTTACCTTTGAAGGCAAGCAGCGTGCCATCAATGCAGAGGAAGGCATTGCAAAGTTAAAAGAATATGTAGATACACTGATCGTCATCCCCAATGACAAGCTTCTGCAGATCGTCGACCGCAGAACCTCCATGCCGGACGCACTGAAGAAGGCTGACGAAGTCCTTCAGCAGGCCGTTCAGGGCATTACGGATCTGATCAATGTTCCCGCTCTGATCAACCTTGACTTTGCCGATGTGCAGACCGTTATGCAGGATAAGGGCAAGTCGGATCGTAGCCATGTCGTTCTG
>JAZUFC010000251.1:0-10239 GCA_045640465.1 Lachnospiraceae bacterium
CTATGATGTCTACCGCGGCGATATCGCCTACCGGCATCAGGGTTCGATCATCGCTTTCGGGACCGGCGAATCCATCACCTACGGTCTTTTCAACGCGCAGGAGAGAGGCATTCTCTTCATCGGTGCGGGTGAAAAGGTGTATGCGGGTGAGGTCATCGGTCAGACAGGCAAGTCCGAGGACGTGGAAGTGAACGTCTGCAAGATGAAGAAGCTGACAAATACCCGTGCTTCAGGTTCCGACGATGCGCTTCGCCTTGTCGCGCCGAAGATCATGTCTCTTGAACAGTGCATGGACTTCATCGATACGGATGAGCTTCTGGAAGTCACGCCGTCTCATTTACGGATCCGCAAAAAGATCCTTGATCCCGTGATGCGCAAGCGTGCATCCTTTGCGAAAAAATAAACAGTATAAACAGGTACGGACGTTCTTTTCAGTCAGCAGATAAGGAGGAGCATGATGGATGAAGTGAAGATCCTTGTGGTGGACGATGAAGAGAGAATGAGAAAGCTGGTACGCGATTATCTGTCGAAACAGGGATATAAGGTCATTGAAGCCGCAGACGGGGAAAAAGCGGTGGAAATGTTTTTCGACAGCGAAAACAAGGACATATCCCTGATCATTCTGGATGTCATGATGCCGAAGATGGACGGCTGGGCGGTGACGAGAGAGATCCGCCAGTATTCCTCTGTCCCGATCATGATGCTGACGGCAAGATCCGAGGAGGCGGACGAACTGCAGGGCTTCCGGCTCGGCGTGGATGAATACATCTCCAAACCGTTTTCTCCGAAGGTCCTTGTCGCACGTGTCGAAGCGATCTTAAGAAGACTGAATCTGGTCTCCTCGGATATGCTGGAGGCCGGCGGGATCAGCGTGGACAAGCAGGCGCATGAAGTCCGTTCGGACGGTGAGCTTCTGGACCTTTCCTTCAAGGAATTCGAACTGCTCACCTACTTTATGGAAAATCAGGGGATTGCTCTTTCCAGAGAGAAGATCCTGAACAATGTCTGGAACTACGACTATTTCGGAGATGCCAGAACGATCGATACCCATGTCAAAAAGCTTCGGGCCAAGCTCGGGAAAAAAGAGGATTATATCCGTACGGTATGGGGGATCGGCTATAAATTCGAAGTGACGGCAGAATGATGAGAAAGACAAGGAAAGCCTCTCTGAGGGTGAAGATCCTGACGGTGTTCTCTCTGGTGGTGCTTCTGATCATTCTGGCCTTCTTTGTGCTGAACAGGGTCTTCTGGAGCGAATACTACATCAGAAACAGCCGGAAGGCATTAAAGGATGCCTACAGGACCATCTCTGCACTGGTATCGGACGACTCTACGACGCTGTTTGATTTCACGAGAGAACTGGAGCATCTGAAAAGCGTCCGCAATATCAGCTTCGGACTCCGGACCGGCAATGAATGGACCTTTATGGACGAAGCACTGGACAGTGTTTCGGAAAACGACCGGATCTTTCTTCTGGAACGTCTGCAGGAGGATCTGATCCTGCAGAACAGGGGAGAAGTCCGTATCCTTGAAAAAGGCGAAAACTATGTGATCCAGCGTGTGGTCCTTCCGGATGAGCGGCAGTTCATGGAATGTTTCGGCTATATGAAAGACGGCCGGGGCGAGATGAAAGGCTTCATTCTGTCCATGCCGCTTCAGAGCATGCTGAACGCCTATACCATTTCCAACCGGTATTTTCTGATCATCAGCATCATCCTTCTTCTGTTTGGCGGTCTGGCGGTCTGGCTGTTCACGCTGAGTCTTACAAAGCCGATCATGAAGCTTTCAGAGCTTTCCAGAAAGATGAGCCGCATGGATTTCTCCGAACGGTTCGAGGGAAGAGAAGCCGATGAGATCGGCATTCTCGGAAACAGCATGAATGAGCTGGCTTCCCAGATGGAGCGGACGATCCTGCAGCTGAAAATGACGAACGAAACTCTTCAGCGCGAGCTTCAGGAGAAGCAGCAGGTGGACGAGATGCGTAAGGACTTTATCTCCAACGTCTCCCACGAACTGAAGACTCCCATTGCGCTGATCCAGGGCTATGCGGAGGGGCTGCGTGATTTTCAGGATGATCCCGACAGCATGAGCTATTATACGGACGTCATAATCGATGAAGCGGACAAGATGAACCGTATGGTAAAAAAACTCACCACGCTCAATCAGCTGGAATTCGGCGAAGAAGGGATCGACCCGGCACCCTTTGATCTTTGCGAAATGGTGCGCGGTCTGATCGGGAATTCCCGGAAAATGCAGGAGGATCATCAGGCACAGGTCACATTCGACGGACCCGATTCCTGCATCTGCATAGGCGATGAATTCAAGATCGAGGAAGTACTGAACAATTATTACTCCAATGCCTTCAATCATCTTTCCGGTGAAAGGCGTATCCGTTTCTTCATGGAGGATCTGGGCGTCAATGTCCGGCTTTCCGTACAGAATACCGGAGAACAGATCCCGGAGGACGAACTGAAGAAGATCTGGATCAAATTCTATAAAGTCGACAAGGCCAGGACACGCGAATACGGCGGCTCCGGCATCGGTCTTTCCATTGTGAAGGCGATCATGGATGCCCATCACAAGGAGTGCGGCGTGTACAATGTCCCGGACGGCGTGGTCTTCTGGTTCGAGCTGGAAAAACAGGTGACTGAAGTCAATTACGTGTTCGGAGAGGATGAATCGCTTCCGGAAGTCATGGACGCCGAAGTGAAGGATCTGAAAATGTCGGACACGCTCGGAAATCTCAAGGAGTAGAAAGGAGAGCCGAAATGGCGGCGATCACGGGCGAATGGGAAAAGGCGCTTGCGCCGGAGTTTAAAAAGCCCTATTACCGGACTCTTTATGAAACGATCCGGAAGGAGTATTCGGAAAGAGCGGTCTACCCGCCGGCTTCCGAGATCTTTACGGCTTTTCATCTGACCCCGCTTGAAAAAGTGAAGGCAGTCATTATCGGCCAGGATCCGTACCATGAACCCGGTCAGGCGCACGGCCTTTCGTTTTCCGTCAAACCGGGGATCGAGATCCCGCCTTCTCTTGTCAATATCTATCAGGAACTTCATGAGGATCTCGGACTGAAGATCCCGAACAACGGCTGCCTGACAAAGTGGGCTTCTCAGGGAGTCCTGATGCTGAATACGCTTCTGACGGTCCGTGCACATCAGGCTTTTTCGCACAAAGGGATCGGTTGGGAAGAGTTTACGGATGCAGCTATCCGTGCACTGGATACGCAGGAACGGCCGATGGTCTTCATCCTCTGGGGAAGACCGGCTCAGGAGAAGAAGGCGCTGATCCATCAGAAGGAACGGCTCGTCATCACTTCCCCGCATCCGTCACCGCTGTCTGCATACCGCGGCTTTTTCGGCAGCAGACCTTTTTCTAAAACGAATGAATATCTCGTTTCTCACGGGATCGAACCGATCGACTGGCAGATAGAGGATATCTGACAGACTGCGGGCGCATTGCCGCGCCCGGATTAACGGAGGTTTTTATGAATGCACTGGAATGGCTGAGAGTCGTAGTTCTCGGCATCATCGAAGGCGTAACGGAATGGCTTCCGGTATCTTCCACCGGCCATCTGATCATTATGAACCGGCTGTGGCAGGGAAATGCCGCAGTCTTTACGGAAGAGTTTCAGAGCATGTTTGACGTGATCATCCAGCTCGGCGCGATCCTGGCCGTGGTCACGATCTTTTTCCACAAGCTCAATCCGGTCTCTTCATTCAAGACAGAGGAGCAGAAGAAGAATACCTGGTCTCTGTGGGGCAAGGTAGTCATTGCGACCGTACCGGCCGTCATTTTCGGACTTCTTCTGGATGACTGGATGGATGAGCATCTGTACAGATGGTATATCGTGGCGGCCATGCTGATCCTGTACGGCCTGTTTTTCCTGTTTATCGAATCCGGGCGTTTCCAGAAGGATCCGCATATCCTCCGGTTCTCGAACATGACATGGAAAACGGCTCTGTACATCGGCCTTTTCCAGATCCTTTCCCTGATCCCCGGAACCTCACGCTCCGGCGTCACGATCATCGGCGCACTGCTTCTCGGCTGCAGCCGTTATATCGCAACTGAATTCACTTTTTATCTGGCGATCCCAGTCATGTTCGGCGCAAGTGCCCTGAAGATGTTCAAATATCTGTTCATCAAGCACATGGCGCTTTCCAGACTGCAGCTTCTGGTGCTGCTTGTGAGTATGGCGGTCGCCTATCTGATTTCCGTTGTCATCATCCGTTTCCTGATCGGTTATGTGAAGCGGCATGATTTCAAGGCTTTCGGCATCTACAGGATCGCTTTGGGCGTTGTGGTGCTGATCCTGTTCGGACTGATCCTCTGATTTCCCGGGACTGCGCATCGAAAACGCAGTCCTTTTGGATAGGACTTGGAAGAAGGTATGAAGATGAGTAAACGAATACTGGGAATTATCCTTGCGGGAGTCCTGCTTTTCTTTTCCGTGAGCGTATATGCGCAGGAAGAGAGCGATGCACAGGATTACGGACCGGAGATATTTGCGGAGAGTTACTGTGTGCTGGACGGAGAGACCGGAGAAGTCCTGATGTCCAAAAACAAGGATGAGAAGCTTTATCCGGCGTCTACCACAAAGATCATGACCGCGATCCTGGTGCTTGAGAATATCAGCGATCTTTCCATGCCGGTCACGTTTACGTCTACCGCGGTCGCCGTGGATCCCTCCAGCTCCACACTGGAACCGAAGGCTTCCGCCGGAGAGACCATGACCGTGAAGGACGTGCTCATGGGAATGCTTCTGAAGTCCGGAAACGAATGTGCGGCCCTTCTCGGAGAGCTTGTGGGCGGGGACGAGGCGCATTTTGCCGGGATGATGAACGAAAAGGCAAAAGAGCTCGGTGCATACAATACGCATTTTGTCAATGCACACGGTTTTCATAATGACGATCATTACACGACCGCGTACGATCTTGCGCTGATCCTGCGTGCGGCCATGCAGGATGAACGCTACCGCGAGATCAATGCGACTGTCCGTTATACGATCCCGACCACCAACATGGCGCCCGAACGCACCTTTATGATCGGCCACGGCATGATCAACGGTGCGGTCCCCGCGGAGGGTGTGATCGGCGGAAAGACAGGCTCCACGCCGCAGGCCGGAAAGACGCTTGCGACCGCCTGCATCCGGGACGGCTTCTATACGATCAGCACGCTGATGAAGTCGGATACGGAAAACGTGTATGCGGATGAAACGGTTCTTCTTGAATATGCATACGGTTTTCATGACCATTCGATCCGTCCGTATGAGCCTGTTCGGTTTCAGGATGAGGTGACGCCTCTTGAGAATGTGCGGCTTCGTTATTCTCCGTCGTTAAACGGCGGCGTTGCAGGCATGTTCGAGACAGGTTACTTTATGGAGCGGACCGGCATGTACGGAGACTGGTCACTTCTGAAAGATGACGACGGACGCACGGTATATGCGGCGACCGCCTATCTGAAAAGCACGCTGAATCCGGAGCTGATACCGGTGACAGAACCCTATGTCTATGTGGAACCGGAGACGGAAGCACCGTCCGAAGAGGACACTTCTGAAAGTGCCGAAGCGGAAACGGAACCGTCCGGAAGCATGCCTTCCGCTTCGTCTTCCGGAACGGAAGAAACGGAGGATTCGGATACGAAGGAAAAAAAGCCTCTTCTGAACTTTGACGAAATGGATGCGGGAGATCTGTTTTTCTTCCTGATCCCCGGGGTCATCATCCTGATCCTTTTGATCCTGTGGATCGTGATCGTGATCGACAGGGTGAAGGATAAAAAGGATGAACATCAGATCCGCGGAAGAAGAAGGTAAGACTTCTTTTTACGGAAAAAGCACGAAGGATAGGGCACTTGAAAAAGAAGAAAAAATGTGATAATCTATTGTTGCTGTTTTATAGCCTTTTAATGGGTATGCTGTAAAACGGTGCGTTTATCATACATTCCGGGCGGAATCGTCCCGGATGGAAATACAATAAAGGGGTTACAGATATGTCAGGACATTCAAAATTTGCGAATATCAAGCACAAGAAAGAAAAGAACGATGCCGCAAAGGGTAAGATCTTTACCATCATCGGCCGTGAAATTGCAGTAGCTGTCAAGGAAGGCGGAGCTGATCCTTCCAACAACTACAAGCTTGCGACTGTCATTGCGAAGGCAAAGGCAAACAACATGCCCAACGATACCATCAACAACAGTATCAAAAAGGCTGCAGGCAGCGGCAATGCGGCTGATTACGAGACCGTTACGTACGAAGGCTACGGCCCGAGCGGTTCCGCGATCATCGTGGAATGCCTGACCGACAACAGAAACCGTACCGCGGCAAACGTCAGAAGCGCGTTCACCAAGGGCAACGGTTCCATCGGCACGAGCGGCTGCGTCTCTTTCATGTTCGATGAAAAGGGACAGATCATTATCGACCGCGAGGAATGCGACATGGATCCCGATGAGCTGATGATGATGGCTCTGGATGCAGGTGCGGAGGATTTCAGCGAAGAAGAGGATTCCTTCGAGATCCTGACGGCTCCCGATGATTTCCAGAAGGTCTATGATGCACTGAATGCACAGGAGATCCCCATGGCATCCGCAGAAGTGACCAAGCTTCCGCAGACTTATGTCAAACTGACCTCCGAACAGGATATCAAGAATATCAACCGTATTCTGGATATGCTGGACGAGGATGACGATGTTCAGAACGTCTACCATAACTGGGACGAAGACTGATATTCCTGAAAGCAGGAGGACGGCAGAATGGATAAGGCACGCAGAGTATTTTTGAAACTGTCCGGTGAAGCACTTGCCAACAAGGAAAAGGGCGGCTATGAGCTTCCCGTTGTTCAGGATGTTGCAAGACAGGTAAAGGAAGCGGTGGATCAGGGCGTACAGGTCGGTATCGTGATCGGCGGCGGCAACTACTGGAGAGGCCGTACCGGCACGGAGATCGATGCCGTCAAGTCGGATCAGATCGGCATGCTTGCGACTGTCATGAACTGTATTTATGTGTCTGAGGTGTTCCGCTCCTGCGGACTGAAGACAGAGGTCTTTACCGCCTTTACGATCGATGCGGTCGGCAGACTGTTTTCAAAGGATGATGTTGAAAAGGCATTTTCGGAAGGCAAGGTCGTCTTCTTCGGCGGCGGCACCGGACATCCGTTCTTTTCAACGGATACCGGCATCGTGCTTCGCGCGGTGGAAATGGAAGCGGATGTGATCCTGCTTGCGAAGTCAATTGACGGCGTTTATGACAGCGATCCCCGCATCAACCCGGATGCGAAAAAGTACGATACGATCTCCATTCATGAGGTCGTTGAAAAGAAGCTTGATGTGATCGACCACACCGCATCCATCATGTGCGAGGACCGTCACATGGCACTCGCTGTCTTTGATCTGCGGGTGAAGAACAGCATCGCCGATGCATTAAACGGAAAAATAAACGGCACGATAGTTACTGCCGACTAAGGAGGATTCGAATGGAACAGGTCATTAAAGATGCAGAAGAAAGAATGGGTAAAACAATTTCTACACTCGAATATGATTATTCGATGATTCGTGCGGGACGTGCGAATCCCAAGCTCCTGGACAGACTGACTGTGGATTATTACGGTGCACAGACACCGGTTCCGCAGGTCGCTAACATTTCCATTCCGGAAGCGCGTGTCATTCAGATCGTTCCCTGGGACAAAACGCTCATCAAAGCAGTGGAAAAAGCGATCCTCGCATCCGATATCGGCATTACCCCCAATAACGACGGACAGTCGATCCGTCTGGTGTTCCCGGAACTGACCAAGGAACGCCGTCAGGATCTTTCCAAGGATATCAAGAAGAAGGCTGAAGAAGCCAAAGTCGCGATCCGCAATATCCGCCGTGACGCAAATGACGATATCAAGAAGCTTCAGAAGAATTCCTCCATCACAGAGGATGATCAGAAGGACGGCGAAGACCGGATCCAGAAGCTGACAGACAAATTCATCAAGACCATTGATGAGACCGCAGAAAAGAAAACAAAAGAGATCATGACAGTATGACGGAGAATATGAACATTCCGAAACATGTTGCCATCATTCTGGACGGGAACGGCCGCTGGGCAAAGCTCAGGGGCCTTCCCCGTTCTATGGGGCATAAAGAAGGCTGCAAGGTTGTGGAACAGACGGTTGAGGACGCGGCGAGACTCGGTATCGAGTATCTGACGGTGTACGGTTTTTCAACGGAAAACTGGAAACGCTCGGAAGAGGAAGTAGGCGCGCTGATGACGCTGTTCCGCTTTTATATGAAACGGCTTCTGGGGATCGCGAAGGAGAATAACGTACGCGTCCTGATGATCGGCGACCGTTCCCGTTTTGACGAAGATATCATCGAGGGCCTGAACAGGCTGGAAAACGAGACGAATGACAATACCGGACTCACGTTTGTCATTGCAGTAAACTACGGGGCAAGAGATGAGATCCGACGCGCTTTTCTGAAGATCGAAAAGCAGATCGAAGAGGGAAAACTCTCACGGGAGGACGTGACCGAGAAGCTGATCTCCGACAA
The DNA here is from genome assembly GCA_045640465.1 of Lachnospiraceae bacterium. Classification (GTDB taxonomy): domain Bacteria; phylum Bacillota; class Clostridia; order Lachnospirales; family Lachnospiraceae; genus UBA1267. Next base: position 8,527 of record JAZUFC010000251.1, read on the forward strand.
TCTGGATACGCATCTGTGCCCGGATCCGGATCTTCTGATCCGTACCGGCGGCGAAATGCGTCTTTCCAATTATCTTCTGTATCAGTGCGCCTATACGGAGCTTTATGTAACAGATGTTTTATGGCCGGACTTTAACAAGGATGTGCTGATGAAGGCCATTGAAAGCTTCAATCAGAGAGAGCGCAGATACGGCGGCGTACTGAAATGATGCGATGACCCGTGTCCCGGAAAGGACCGGATCCCGCACGAATGAAAAGAGGAATCGTATGGCAAAACCCGTGGATAAGAAGAGTCTGAGGACCCGGGTCCTCTCGTCTGTGGTGATCATTCTTGCAGTGATCGTCCCTGCCTTTTTCGGCGGGATCCTGTTTTATCTTGTGACGTTTGCAGCTTCCGCGATCGGCCTGTTTGAATTTTACCGGGTCTTCCGGATCGAAAAGAAGCCGCTCGGATTTTTCGGCTATGCGCTCGCAGTGCTTTACTGGATACTTCTGTATCTGAATAAGGAGGAACTGATCCTGCCGGTGCTGGTCTTCGGCTTTCTTTTCATGATGGGCTTTTATGTATTCGGCTTTGCAAAGACGGATTCCGTGAAGGCGATGGCTGCGTTCTTCGGCTTTTTCTATACCGTTGTACTGTTTTCCTATTTCTACCGGGTGCGCGTTCTGGGAGACGGTGTTTATCTGATCTGTCTGGTGTTCATCGGCTCGTGGGTCTGCGATACCTGTGCTTATCTGACGGGTATCCTGTTCGGAAAGCATAAGATGGCACCTGTGCTGAGTCCGAAAAAATCCATAGAGGGCGCGATCGGCGGAGTGGCCGGATCCGTGCTTCTGGGACTTGTATTCGGACTTCTGTTCCGTTCGCATTTTCAGTCCGTGAAGGCGCCTGTCATTGCCTGCACGGTGATCGCTTTTGCGGCGTCTTTCATCTCCATGATCGGAGATCTGACCGCATCCGCATTCAAAAGAAATCATGACATCAAGGATTATTCGCATCTGATCCCCGGTCACGGCGGCATTCTGGACCGCTTCGATTCCGTGATCTTCGTATCACCGGTGATCTTTTATCTGGCCGTTCTGTTTATCTGAGCGAATCTGAGGAAAAGAATATGAATCTGAGTATACTGGGGTCTACCGGTTCCATCGGAACGCAGACCCTTGAGATCGCTGCAGACCATCCGGAGATCCGGATCGTTTCGCTGGCGGTCCTGAAAAACATCGATCTTCTTGAAGAACAGATCCGGAAGTTTCATCCGGAACTTGTCTGTGTTTATGAGCCCGAAAAGGCACAGGTTCTGAAAGACAGACTGAAGGCGCAGGGGATCGGAACGGAAGTTGTGTCCGGAATGGACGGACTCATCGCCTGTGCGGTGATGCCCGAAGCGGACATGGTCATGGGCGCGGTTGTCGGCATGATCGGCATCCGTCCGACGATCGAAGCCATCAGGGCCGGAAAAAACATCGCTCTTGCCAACAAGGAAACGCTTGTCTGCGCCGGTCATATCATCATGCCGCTTGCAAAGGAAAAGAATGTCGCACTTCTGCCTGTCGACTCCGAACACTCCGCGATCTTCCAGTGCCTGCACGGAGAGGAGCAGAATGAGATCGAAAGGATCCTTCTGACAGCTTCCGGCGGACCGTTCCGCGGATACACGAAGGAACAGCTGAGAAACGTAAGACCTGAGGATGCCCTGAAGCATCCGAACTGGTC
>JAZUFC010000252.1:0-3872 GCA_045640465.1 Lachnospiraceae bacterium
AAGAGAAGGAATACTTCCTCCTGATGAGCCATTAGCTTCTTGATCTGATTTTCCTATTCTATAATTCAAAAAAGTTGTCTGTTTCAGACAGCTTATTTAAGTGTGCCAATCTATGGCCTCCCTCTACTTTCTTTCACACTAATTCCTTTACAGCGGCATGCGCGTCGAGCTTAAGATCCCGCGGATGATGATATCCGTTTCTTCGTCCTGAAGTCTTGCTTCCTGTGTCAGCTGCAGTCTGTGGTGCATGACCGGAATAATGACGGCCTTGACGTCGTCCGGCGTCACATAGTCACGTCCCTGAAGATACGCATTTGCTCTGGACGCCATCAGAAGATGCAGATAGGCTCTCGGGCTTCCGCCGAGGGCAAAACGCTTTTCCTCTCTGGTCACGGCGATCAGCTGCTGCGTATAGGTCAGGATCGCATCACTCAGATGTACAGCCTCCACGTCTCTTCTCATGTTCATGATATCCGAAGCCGTGCAGACGCTCTCCATCGCGTCCGTATTCACGCCCGAAAGGAAATTTCTTGCCATCAGGATCTCGCCGTCCTTTGACGGATAACCGATGGAAAGACGCATCATGAAACGGTCGAGCTGTGCTTCCGGAAGCGGATACGTTCCCAGAAACTCCGACGGGTTCTGCGTTGCCAGTACGATAAAAGGTTCCGGCAGACGGTAGATCTTCCCGTCCACTGTCACCTGACCTTCACCCATGGCTTCCAGAAGACTTGCCTGCGTTTTGGGTGAAGTACGGTTGATCTCATCCGCCAGAAGAATGCTGTGCATGACGGCGCCTTCACGGTATTCGAATTCGCCCGTCTTCATATTGTAAACGGAAAGGCCCGTAACATCCGACGGCAGCGTATCCGGCGTAAACTGGATACGTCCGAAGGAACAGTCGATGGATCTTGCAAGCGCTTTGGCAAGCGTCGTCTTTCCGATGCCGGGCACATCCTCTAAAAGCACATGACCGCCGGCGAGCAGGCAGATCAGTACCTGATCCACGATCTCCTCTTTACTCACAAAATACTGGTTCATATTCTCTCTTAACCGATTCAGCATGTTTTACCTCCGCATTTACTTTTTCGGCTGCCTGTGTTCTGCCTTTTCAGGCCCTCTCTGCTGCTTTGTTATATATTTTACCGGTCCGCTGTCTCAAAGATCAGGATCCGTTCGCGTTCCGGATGTTCCTCAAACAGGTCCGAGCAGTCGATCTCATCAAAGAACCGAAGCTCCGGTACCGTCATCAGATAAGCGATATACGCATCCGACGGATAGTAGAAGAACAGAAGCATTTTCCGCGGTTCTTCATAATAGGACGCGATCACCTGCTTCATGACGCTCTTTAAGATCTCCGAGGAAAACGGATTGAAGAAAAAGAAGCGGTTCACGCCGGGACTGACCGTATAGTCTCTCGCATCGCATTTCACAAACTCCGTCCTGCCGGAAGAGACCGCAGTCTCCCGATTCTTCAGCGCGGTACCAAAGAGCCTTTCGCTGAACTCCACACCGGTACTGAAGCACTTCGTCTGTGCGGAAAGGAAAAAACTCACGCGTCCTTTTCCACAGCCGTAATCGAGAAGTCTGTCCTTTTTCCGGATATATCCGCTTTCCGAAAGCCGTTCCAGGACCGCATAAGGCGTTGCCTCATAAGGATAGTAAAAGGTATCCGCCTCCGAATCATCTCTTCCCGTTGTGTGGATCTTAAGAAGCCTGTCCCAGCTGTTCTCACTGTCTGTCAGTTTCATATTCGTCCGTCTTTGAAAGTCATTCCGCAGTGTACGCCTCCCTGCGGCGCAGTTCGGCAAAAGATCTGCCGAAGCCGGTCATGCCGTTACGGTACAGCGTCTCACTTTCTTCTTTGCTTTCCTCCGCCTTTTCAAAAGGCACTCCGTTCAGATAGTCCGTAAAGGAAATCTCAGTGACATCGCTGCAGAAAATCTTCAGAGACTCGTGAAGGACCTCGGCATTTTCCTGCCAGGTGCAGTTCAAATGGAGTGTACCGCAGGAAATTCCGTCCGCGCCGTCAAATACGATCCACCCCAGTATGTTTCCGTCTTGATCTTTCAGTTCCGCCAGTCCACCGTCAAAATCTGCCGGAGCGGAATGATACAGCGGAAGCTGTGTCATGCTGCTCGCCGCCAAAGCATTCACACCTGAACTCGCAAACAGTGAGGTGATCATGGAAGAAAAGAATACTGCAGGCTTCATGTTCAGAAAAGCTGCCGCTTCCGTGTCCGAAAGGTCCAGTTCATCTGCGTCGGGATCCTCACCTGCCATGGAAAGGATCCACTTAAAAAGATCCATGTTTCCGTAAAGCGTAATCATATCCACACCGTTCTTCAGCTTTTTCGCCGCTTCAGAAGCGATCTCGGTACATTCCGCCGACGAGTTATATAAAGCGAAAAATTTATCGCAGAAAAGCCTGTCTGCTGCCTTCAGATGTGCCGAGACCGCATCGCAGATAAATTCTTCATCAGATCTTTCATCCGTGAGCGGTTCCGCCATTTCGATCTCACCGTCAAATTCGCCGGTGATCCGGTCGCCGGGCAGACGGAACAGATCCTCTGCGCTGAAATTTCCTTCCAGATCGCCTGCTGCGATCTGAAGCAGCAGCTGTGTATATAACTCTTCACTGTCTGCAAAAGAGTATGTATAGCGCAGCCTGCCGACACCTTCATCGTAAAAACAGACGAACGCCGAAGTTCCTTCATACTGGAAACAGACGATCGCTTCACATCCCTGCAGTGCTTCCGGAAGATCCGTAAATCCGCCTCCTTTCGCAATACTGTAAGCCGCAAGGGCAGCAGCACCTGCGCAGGAAGAGACCAGCACAGTCAATGCATTTTCGAAGCCGTATTCCGCAGACTGCTGTTCATACGTCTGCAGGACTTCAGCAAAGCTGCCTTCATATTCCAGTGCATATCTGTACAGGCTTGCATAGTCGCTTCCGATCAGGCAGAACGCCGACTTTGGTTTATCCTTCATGCCCTCAAGTCCGGCTTTGGCGATCTCCGCAATTTCCGGTGAAGCAGTGTAAAGCGAGATCATATCATTATATGAAGCATCGTACGGCAGGCTGGAGATCAGTGCGTATGCCTTTTGGATCAGCCACTCCTTTTCGGATATGCCGTCTTCCTCACCGGTCTCATCCGCTGCAGCCTCTCCTCTGCCGGAAAGACCTGCCCATCCGCCTTTTTTCAAAACGGCTGCCTCAACGGGCATTCCCAGAGAAAACACAAGGATCATGCACATCAGGACTGAGAGCACTCTTTTCATTTCTATTCACCGGAAACGCAGATCCTTTCAGATCTTCTGTTTCCGTCCCGCAGACGCAGGCCTCCTTTCCAAGCCATATATATCTGATACCCGGAATTGCTTCGCACTTCGTGCTCCCGCAATTCCCCTCATTCGGTGCTCTCGTGCCGCTTCGCTGCACTTCACACCTCATGAGGTGCGGGTCATGAAGTCTGTTTACCTTCGCCATGCAAGCATGCCGCGGTAACAGACTTATGACCCTGGTATCAGTATAGCGCAGGGGAATCTGAGACGCAACAAAAAAAGCAAGCTTAACAAGACGCGAACTTTTCACATATTCTTCTTGACATCCTTGACCAAAAAATGTACAATACACTTTGCATTCCTCGATAGCTCAATGGTAGAGCATTCGGCTGTTAACCGAAGGGTTGTTGGTTCGAGTCCAATTCGGGGAGTTTGAAATATTAATGGCTCACTAATTATAACTACTTCGAGTGGCATTGAATCTAGTCAATTCAATATAACAGGTTGCTGTACACCTTGGAAACTAAAGTGCGGTAACTATGGCTCATTAGTTCAGTTGGTTAGAACGCTGCCCTGTCACGGCAGAG
>JAZUFC010000253.1:0-5136 GCA_045640465.1 Lachnospiraceae bacterium
GAATAACTCCTTTCAGATGGATTGAGGATCCTTCCTGAAGTTAATTCTACCCTATAAAAAGATTTCCTGACTTAACTTCCACGCCAAGTCCACTGTGGAACTTACTTTGAGAATTTACTCTGCAGCTGAAATAGCCGTTTATTGTATGTATACGGGTTGACATAATGGTCTGTAATAATATATATTATCAATATAGAAATCATTATTTCTGCAGGGAAGCGGACTCTCAGCCGCGGATCACCGGAATGCAGGAACCGAAGAGGGGATAATACTACGGTGATCACTATCACAGAGTACGGTATCACCGAAAAGAACAGAAGCGTGATATGTAAGCCGAATTGACGGCCGTCTGAGAGAGATCGTGCATAAGATTCTGAAAAAGAATGCAAATTGCTTCGTGTCGGTAACACGAAGCGAACCAATAAGCTGCTGACGGCAGCATTTGGGATTTTTTTATGATTTGAACGTTGCGGCGGCTTCGGTAAGGAGCTTTCAACCAGGACCTATAAGTTGACCGAAGGAATCTGTTCTCCCCGGTCAGTCCGCAAACGCTGGGTTTGCAAGGCGTAAATATTTTTGTTTGATTTAATTTAAAAACACGGCATGTGTGTTTGCTGTGTCATAAATTAAGAAGAAGCATCATCGGAATTTCCGAGCGGTGCTTTTGTGTTTTTTTTGGAATAAAAACCGGCAGCAGGAAAAGAGCTGCGAAAACCGTTATGGAGGAAACCGTGAGACCAAAACCAAAAGAGATACTGTATGCGGACTATGAGCTGTCGGCGATCATAGACACCGCGCTTGACGCCGAGAAGAAGATCCTCAGAAAATGCTATGCGGGACCTGTGAAGGAGATAGGTGAGTATGTGAGGATGCTTGAAGAGGAGAGATGCCTGCTTGACGCAGACGGGGAAAAGGATCTTGCGGAGCATAACGGATATGCTCTGGATCTTGTCACCGATCTTTATGCGGAGTACCGCAAATCGCTCATAAACCTCGTCTACGAAACTTCACCGCCTTTTGACGCAGACGGCTACATCCGGGCAGAACAGGCGGAGTACCGCACGATCACCGGTATCGATCAGCGTACGGAAGGCGTGTATGTGTTCATCGAGCCGAGGCGGATCATGCTTCGTATCCCGCCGCTTCCGCACCGGGACAAGCCTGAGGTGTGGATAGACGCGGGGAGAAGAGGACAGTTTCCCGTTACGAAAACAGGCATATACCGTGAAGAGGTTCGCCGGGCGTTTGACCTGAATCCCGATCTCCGAATACTGGACTGCGGAGCGTTTGCCGAAAAGATCATACAGTATCTCAATGTCATCGGACCCGACCAGCCCAACATAATGGATAACGACAACCGGGATACCACAGCGGTCACGAACGCGATCTGCGGGTATCTTCCCGGCGGCGACAGCGCCGTTTCCTGTGCCTTCTTCCACGACGGAATACGGACAGACAGGCTTCCTGCGGGGACCTACGTCACCGTTCGTCCCCGTCAGGACGGGCTGCTCGGAAGAGAAGATGTCCTGGCATTTTGGAGGGAATCGGGATTGCCGGAACAGAATTATTAGCAGTGGTTTCTACCGTACTTAATTCTTGTTTATGCAGTCTAAAAAGAAAAAATGATTAATTGAGATATTAAAAGTTCTGCTGACGGAAACACCGATAACCGCATTGCTGAACTGAAAATGCCGTGTGTGCAGCATAAGGGTGCGGAAAAGGTGAAAAAAGGTAACACAGGACGGAAATGCTGTATAGGTTTGATGTCGGGCAGGAGGGCAGTAAATACGATAACAGCCGAATGCAGAAGGTAATGAGACATGGAAAAGGAGGAGCATAACAGAGAATGGCAACAATAGAAGGAAGAATACTGGAGTGTGTTTTCACAAGAATATCACTGACCCGTGAAGCGATAATGATAATCACCAGAGACGATCGCAGTAAATATGATTACGCCTTTTTCAGGCGCACGCTTGAAAAACTGATACAGGATAAATATCTGAGGGTTGAAAAGAAAACCAGCACTGACGGCAGACAGGTGAAGACGATAGATCATATAATCATTACACCGAAGGGGATAGGGCATCTTGTCGATATGGCTCTCGAAGATAAAGAGAGAAGGGAGAAGGACGGCCCGAACGCGAAGCAGAGGACGATGCTCCCGTGGCTGGCGTATATCAGGAAGTCCTGGATCGAATCATCGCTTGCACCGTATGCCGATGTCCTGTCGGTCAGAGAAAAGACATACAAGATATCCGAAGCATCGCTCGCAGCTGAAATGGTCTACGCATGGGTGATTCCGCGCTTGCATAGTCCGGACAGCTGCGATGACCTGATCGGGTTTAATGATGTGCATCATTTTGTTTCCGGCGGAGATATTGCGAGGACAGCACCCAGCGAAGCTGCAAGGAAAGCAATAGAGAAGAAGTCGGATACGGCGTCCAGAAACATAAGAAACGGAAAGCGGACGTATCAGTCCCTTATAAAAGATGCCATAACCGAATGGCACAGGGCGGATCCCGAAGGCTGGAAGAAATACAATGAAGAGATGCGGAACATTTTTTCCCGCCGTTTCGTATCTCCGTTATCCGTGAAGGCGGTGCTTGCAGACAGACTGCGTGAAGACAGGACTTCTCTTCAGGACATCAACCGGGTGCGGTTCGACGGGCTGATCCAGTCGAAGAGGAAGACGGTGCTCATGTACTGTTGTCACGAACCGAATCTTACATGGCCGCATGACGCAGCGTTTGTCGAGCGTCAGCTGATCGACAAGTGGCAGATGTATCTCAGGCCTGAGTACAGGGAGAAGTGCGATATGAAACACTACGGAGCTTTGCTTGTCCAGAACCCGCGGAGCTTCAAAAATATCTTCTGCGATCAGAATCATGCAAGGAAGAAGAGAAACAGTCTCGGAGAATGTTTTGAATCGCTGTACATTGTGCCTCTCACATATGAAGGTCTGACGGAGCTGAATACGATTGTGTACCATAGTCTGGAGTATGAAGTGAATGAAAGAAAACAGTATATTCTCCGGGAAGACTTCAATTCCGATGTCAGATTCAGAGAGAATAAAGATTATCAGTCGGATGTGCTGCTGTTTGTCGGAACGGATAAAAAGACCGGCGAAGAGTGCTATTACGCTCTTGGTACATGGATGGATGTCAACCAGATGCACCGAATAGAGCAGATCGCCGCCATGCAGAAGAAGGCGAAGCCGGGAACGGAAAAGAAGATCGGCGTCCTCTGCTTTGAGTGGCAGTCCGACTACTACAGGTATCTTGACGGCGATATCGGGATACTGGCAACAGACAGTCTGTACGGATGGGACGAAACTGAGGACTGACAGTGCAGGAATGATGCCTGGAAACAGAGAAAAAACATCCGCAGATTTTCTCAGTCGATTTCGAGTCGTTTTCAGGAAAAAACAGGGGATGCTTTCAGGAAAATCTTGTGGGCAATTGCCGTATCCGTAAAATATGACGGTTAAAGCTAATACGGGTATTTTATGCCCTAAGATTTGCTATGAAAAGTGCAGCCGCAGTCATCGGTCTGAAAAAGGAATGGTATACCGTGAGCCTGTATTTGATCCCTTCAGGCAGATCAAGGAGTGTAAATTGTCAGTCCTGACAGAGATATTAAGCTCAGATCGAATCAGTGTATATCCGTTGAATTCCGTTGCCTGGTATGAATATAATATAATCATAGATATCACGTCTAACCGTCGCCTGAAAAGGAGGTAAGGATATGCCAACATCGAGTATTACGAAGAACTTTGTCGTTTCCGGTACGGATCAGGCAGAAAAATATGCAGATGCCATTGAAGAATCATATCAGGAATCGTTTCATGAAACTCCGTCCCTGGATCTGAAAATCACACATCTGAGGGATTCCGATGATATCAGAAAGTTCATGGAGAGAAGATGGCATTAGAAAACGAACTTGGGATCACTGATCCTGCTGAACTTGCCCGTGCCGAAGAAAAAATCAGCAAAGCCAGAGCGGTGGAACTCTTTGAATCAGGGCTTCTGGATACATTCCCTGTCGGTGGTTTTGAGGGACTCGCCATGATCCACAGGTACCTGTTCGACGAAATCTATGGCTTCGCAGGTAAAATGCGGACAGTCAACTTAGCAAAAGGAAATTTCCGGTTTGCTCCGCTGATGTATCTGAGTGCTGCGCTTGAAAATATTACTAAAATGCCTCAGAGCACATTTGATGAGATCATCGAAAAGTACGTGGAAATGAATATTGCCCACCCGTTCCGGGAAGGAAACGGCAGAAGCACCCGAATCTGGCTTAATGCCATTCTGAAAAAGGAACTTGGCATGGTCATCGATTGGAGTCTTGTGGACAAAGAAGAGTATCTCCCGGCGATGGAATGCAGCCCCGTAAACGATGTCGAGATTAAAGGTCTGCTGAAATCGGCTCTGACTGACAGGGTGAATGACAGTGAAGTTTTCATGAAGGGCATAGATGCAAGCTACCGGTACGAAGGATATAGCAGATATAAGACAGAAGATTTCAGCCTGGATACATCTTGTGTGGATTCCGACGAAGCCGTTGCGGATGAAGCGTATGCCGAGTACATCGAAGGCGGCTGTAAGAGCCGCCCGATCGAGGAACTGTGGAAAGAATGCGGACTGGATGATATGAAAATAGGGGGGTGAGAAACGACTTTTAGAGAGATCTTTGATCTGTCGCTTCGGGGCCTTTTACCTGATTTATGTGTACACATTGTTATTTTACCAAGCCCGCAGCGAGAAGGCTCCCGCCTCTATGCGTCAGCGAAGGCAGTGAGATGAATCGCGTTAAAGCGGGCGTCTCTCTTAAGTTTTCTTGCTCTGTAGCTTGTAGTCGGCATCAGCGGTATGCCGGATGCTGAGATTACTGCGACTGACAGCATACGCTGTACCTCCTTCTTCTTCTAAATGGCTTACGCCTTCCCTGTATCCTTACGGTGCGTAACGCTCCTTCATTCTCCGGGGTTCTGCCCGCATGGGCGTGGTTCACATCGCCAATGTTAATGACAGGTTTGATGCCGCACACACTTCTCCTTACCCTCAGAGATGTTTAATGTACGGCCGCAGAGCGCGGGACTTGTGAAGCATCCCGCGGTGCCTGTATATTCTGTCCTAA
>JAZUFC010000254.1:0-5489 GCA_045640465.1 Lachnospiraceae bacterium
CAGACACCTCCTATTCCGCGCTGACAAGCTCGCGGTAGATGGGGCTCCGTTCCATAAGCTCCTTGTGGGTCCCGCGGTCTTTGATCTCGCCGTTCTCCATCACGATGATCTCGTCACATGAGCGGATGGTGGAAAGCCGGTGCGCGATCACGATGCAGGTAATGCCTCTTTCGCGGATCGCTTTCACCACTTCGTATTCCGTTCTGGCATCCAGCGCGCTTGTCGCCTCGTCAAGAATGATGATCGTCGGCTCCTGCGCAAGTGCGCGGGCAATCTCCATACGCTGCCGCTGGCCGCCGGAAAAATCTCTTCCGCCTTCGATCAGTTTATGCTGATACCCCTTCGGACGCTGCATGATATCGTCGTGGATCTGCGCATCGTGAGCTGCCAGGATCATTTCAAAATCCTCAATGCTTTCATCCCACATCTTGATGTTGTTTGCTATGGTGTCCTCAAAGAGGATGATATCCTGATCGACCACGGCAACGGAACCGCGGAATACGCTTTTCGTTATCTGATCCATCGGTTTTCCATCGAACAGGATCTCACCGCTCCAGGGATGATACAGTCCTGCGATCAGTTTGGACATGGTGGACTTTCCGCATCCGGAAGCACCGACGATCGCAATACTCTTTCCCGGCGTGATCGACATATTGAAATCCCTGATCAGGGGCTCGGCAAGCGGTGAATAACCGAAGACAATGTTTTTGAGATCAATTCTGCCGGACAGCTTCCGAAGCTCCCCGGACGCACTCTCTTCTGCAAAAACATCGTCATCCGGATATTCCATCACGTCATCGACACGCTCCATCCGGGTGCGCATCTCCTGCAGTGCCTGACCTGCCGACACCATTGTCATAGCGGGTGACATAAAGGAACTCAAAAAGCCCTGAAATGCCATGATCATACCGACGGTAAACTGTCCCTGCATGGTCAGCCACACACCGAGAAACAGCACGGCGTCATTCGCAAGAGTGGAAACAAACTGCGGGATCATGCCGAGATACTGGTTCAGTTTCATGAATCTGACCTGCTGCGTATTCACACTTGCCTGATAGCCGGACCATTTTTTGAAATAGCCGTTTTCCGCTCCGGAAGCCTTAATGGTCTCGATCATCTCAATTCCTGCGACGGTAGCCGCAGAAAGTCTTGCGGTATCACGCGCAGACACGCGGGTAATATTGATGCGTTTTTTTGATATGTATCTCGAAACGAGCGCGCTGACAGAAAGAGATGCAAGGCCGATCACAGTCAGGATCACGCTGTAGCGCAGCATGACCGCGAGATAGAATATCATCATGACCGCATTGAGAAAAAGCGGCGCAAACGTATTGATCAGTGTATTGGCAATGGTCGCGTTGGAGCCCTGACGTTCCTGAATATCTCCTGCCATGCGCTGTGAGAAGAACTTCATCGGCATCTTCAGCACCTTCCACATATAGGAGGCATTGCCGACGGCGGCCATTTTTCCGTTGATGCGGAGGGAATAGACGGCCTGCAAAGCCGACACAATGATCTGGATCAGGTTGAATACACCGAGAAAAATGAGGAAAGGGGTCGTCCATGCCGGATTCCTGCCGCTCAGCAGACGGTCAAGAAACACCCGGGAAAAGGCGGGCTGTACCAGTCCCATAAGAGCGGCAATCATTCCGGTCAGCACCGTAAACGTGATCGCCGCACCGGTCCCTTTGAGACGTTTCGCCGCGAAGGACAGCATGCTCTTCTGCTTTCCCGAAGGGACAAAGGTTTCGGTCGGCGCAAACTGCAGACAGATACCCGTAAAGGATTCGTCAAATTTCTCCATCGGCACACTGTAAGTGCCTCTTGCGGGATCATTGATGTAGGCCTTTCCGCCTCTGAATCCGTCAAGCACAACAAAATGATTGAAATTCCAATGGATGATGCAGGGGAAGCTTCCGTGTTCTTTCAGTGCCTCGGGCTCATAGCGATAGCCTTTTGCATCCAGACCGTAAAATCTTGCCGCTCTCAGCACATTTCTTGCATTGGAGCCGTCCCGTGATACGCCGCAGTCCTCACGCACCTGCTCCAGCGGCAGCCATTTGCCGTAATATGCCAGGATCATGCAAAGGCATGCAGCACCGCATTCCAAAGCTTCAAGCTGCATAATGACGGGGACTCCGGCAACGCCCTTCGTGACTGGTTTTCTGATGATATCCGCCATAGACCGACCCTCAATCCAAAATGAACGACAACGGTTTGATGCTTTCCGTTACCACCGACCCGTTATAGATCCCGTCCGGAATCTGCTGATCAGCCTGAAGCCCGCAAATAATACTGCCGTTTTTTTCTTTGCTGATATTGATGATGCCGGCTTCATACCCGTCAAACTCTACGGTCATTCCAACCTCGATCGATGCTGCATCTTCTTCTGCAATGTAACAGATCACCGTTCCGCTTTCCGCATGCACATCTGTTTCAACAACACTGTTTATATGCCCGAAAATGCCCCAGACACAGGCTCCGGCGAGAAGCACAATAATGCTGACAAGCAAAAGCCATACCCCCGGATTGGAGACACGGATATAATCATCCAGATTCTCCGGGGATTTCATTTTATCTAAACTTTTCTTTCTGAAGATCTCTTCACCCATTTTATAGATTCTCCCTGTCCGGTTTTTCTGCTCTTCCTGTTATTCGAACAGCCTGTCAGACCAGAAATCTGAGAAGGCCGATCACGATCAGAAGGACCGCCATCAGAATACAGGCCTTGAAGGTCCGTTTTTGTCTGTCATTCATCGTCTGATACCTCCTTCTTTCTGTATATATTTCGACGGCTGTCACAGGTGTATTTTTGTTTGACTCCGGTACTGAAAGCCATTCACCGCGCTGTGTTTTCGCGAAAGCAGCGATATGACCAGCCGCTCCCGCACCGGATCCGGCCCGGTGACTGCGTTTACACGAAACGCTGCGGTATCATAGTCGAGGCAAACGGTATGTCACGCCAGGTTCCGTGCTTCTCACTTCCGCCTGGCGGCATCACCATCATTTGTATTATACATGAAAGCCTGCAAAAATACATCTTTTCTTTTCTGATATCTTTCTTGAGTTGCTGTTCCGGTATATAAACCGTCCGTTTCATAAAGACAATATTTATTTGCCTGCAGGATTTTGTTGAATATCTGTCTGCGGTGCGGAAACAGATGAAAATAACATAGGAAAAACAAATTCCCGCCCTTTTCTATGTTCGCAGCCACGTCAGAGTCTGTCCGCAGCGCGGAAATGAATGAATGCAGCACAGGACTATCAGTTCACAAAAAGTTCAGTTGTCTGACAGCACGAAAAGCAGTATAGTAAAAGTGAAAACGGAGGTCGTTATGCAGTATGTGATCACCTTTCTGGAAGGCATTATTTCTTTCATATCCCCGTGTATGCTGCCCATGCTCCCGGTCTACATCACCTATTTTGCAGGCGGTTCGGATAAAAAGGAGCACGTCTTCCTGCGCGCGCTTTCCTTTACGGCGGGCTTCACGCTGATCTTCAGCCTGATGGGACTGTTCGCGGGAACGCTCGGCATGCTGCTCACACGATATCAGACGGCTGTCAACATCGTCTGCGGCATCCTGGTCATTCTGTTCGGACTTTCCTGTCTGGAGATCCTGCCGCTTTCGTTTCTGAAAGGCATTCAGGGCACGCACGAAGCCGGAAGCATCTTATCCGCCTTCCTGTTCGGCGTGATCTATTCACTGAATCTGACGCCCTGCGTCGGCGCGTTTTTAGGCTCCGCACTGATGCTTGCGGCATCCGCCGGCGGCGCGCTGAAAGGCTTTCTTCTGCTCCTTGTCTACTCGCTCGGGCTCGGTATCCCCTTTGTCCTCTCTGCGGTACTCATCGGAAAGCTCAGCTCTGCCTTTGCATTTATCAAAAGACATTATAAAGTCATCAACACAGTCTGCGGCATCTTTCTGATCCTGACCGGGATCTGCATCATGTTCGGCTGGCTGAACCGGCTGGTGGCGGTATTTGCCTGAACCTCGCGGAACTTCCGTGCGGTCAATAAGGAGTATGCTCTATGAACCAAAAGAAAAAACTGGTCCTGACCGTTCTGATCCTGGCTCTGGTCCTCACTGCGGCTGCGATCCTCTATCCGAAGCTCAGCGAAAAATACAAAGGGGCCCCCGTTCTTCAGTCCCCGGGCGGGGAGACCTGTGAATTTGACGTACTGCCGGAAGCTTCCGCCGCAGACGAACGATCCGCGGAAGCGGATACTGCTGGAAGCACGGAAGAAGAGGCCGCTGCAGGAACCTCTGAGGATTCTTCAGAAAAAGGATCCTCGTGTGAAGACAGCTCCGATGAAGCTGTCGGAGAAGATGTTTCCGATGAAGCCTCTGAAGAAGATGTTTCCGATGAAGCCGCCTCCGAAGAGGAAGTCTATCCGGCGCCGGACTTCTCCGTACTGAACAAGCTCGGACAGACCGTTCATTTCAGGGACCTCATCGGAAAACCTGTCGTCATCAACTTCTGGGCGACCTGGTGTCCGTACTGCGTGAAAGAGCTTCCCGACTACGAAGCCTGCTATCAGGAATTCGGCGATCAGGTCGAGTTCATGTTTATCGATCTCACGGACGGCTCCCGTGAGACCATCAAGACCGCGGATGCCTATATCAGAAAGAACGGCTTTACCTTCCCGGTCTATTACGATACCGAAATGAGCGCCGCTTATGTCTACGGGATCCAGAGCATTCCGGTATCTGTTTTTATCGATGAAAAAGGAAATCTATACAGATGGGGCACGGGCATGCTGGACGGAACCGTCATCCATGACACGATCGAGGCCCTGGCAGGAGGTGCAGAATGAAGATCACGCTGAACCCGGACGAAGAGATCGTCCGGACCGTAAAAGAAGGTCTGAAGATCCGCGGCGGCTACTGCCCCTGCAGAAAAGAAAAGACCGAAGACAACAAATGCATGTGCAAAGAATTCCGCGACCAGATCAACGATCCGTCGTTTGAAGGCTTCTGTCACTGCATGCTGTATTATAAATCGCTGGAAGCTTAAGAAAGGAGAACCGGTATGGCAGAAATTACATTGACCAAAGAGAATTTTGAAGAGGAGGCAGTCCGCTCGGACAAACCTGTACTGATCGATTTCTGGGCGACCTGGTGCGGCCCGTGCAAGATGCTTGCACCGATCATTGCGGAGATCGCAGAGGAAAACGAAGGAAAAGTCAAGGTCTGCAAAGTAGACGTTGATGAACAGCCGGAGCTTGCTGCAGCCTTCCGCGTATCCAGCATTCCGACCGTCATCGTCATGAAAGACGGCAAAGTCACCAACATGTCCGTCGGCTACCGCCCGAAGGATCAGATCACGGCTCTTCTGTAAACAGCGTAAAAAGGATCAGATCGCCGCAAGCCCGGTATTTATGCAGATTGCAGCAATTTTCATCAACACATTCTGTCCTGTAACTCACAATACACGAAACGTCCCGCCTGCAGCGTGAATCTTTCGCTGCAGGCGGGACGTTCTGTTAT
>JAZUFC010000255.1:0-3060 GCA_045640465.1 Lachnospiraceae bacterium
AGTAAAGTATAGGGGTAAAATGTTACCAAAGTTTCCGGTGAACCCGGACGATGTGCTTCGGCACAGACTGCCTTAAGGGCATGCAGGTTGAAAAGAAGGTCCGCCGGACGCGGCCTGATACAACGGAGGATGAATTATGAATCAGTATGTTGAAAAAGTAATTGAAAATGTCAAGGCAAAATACAGCCATGAGCCGGAATTCTGTCAGACAGTGGAAGAGGTCCTTTCCTCTCTGAGTCCTGTCATCGATCAGCATCCCGAATACGAGAAGGCAGACCTTCTGAGCAGAATGGTCGAGCCCGAAAGAATGTTCACATTCCGTGTATGCTGGGAGGACGACGCACACAACTGGCATACCAATGTCGGTTACAGATGCCAGTTCAACGGCGCGATCGGACCTTACAAGGGCGGTCTCCGTTTCCAGCCCAACGTATATCCGGGCATGATGAAATTCTTAGGCTTTGAGCAGACCTTCAAGAACAGCCTGACCGGTCTTCCGATCGGCGGCGGCAAGGGCGGTTCCGATTTCGATCCCGCCGGCAAATCCGATGCAGAGATCATGCGTTTCTGCCAGGCTTTCATGCAGGGCCTTTACAAATATATCGGACCTGACACCGACGTTCCCGCAGGCGATATGGGTGTAGGCGCAAGAGAGATCGGTTTCCTGTTCGGTGAATACAGAAGACTGAAAGCCAATTATGAAAACGGCGTTCTGACCGGCAAGGGCTTAAGCTACGGCGGTTCTCTGATCCGTCCGGAAGCAACCGGCTACGGCGCAGTTTATTATCTGAACAATGTTCTGAAGCATGAAGGCGAAGACATCAAGGGAAAGACCATCGCATGCGCAGGCTTCGGCAACGTGACCTGGGGCATCTGCAAAAAAGCGATGCAGCTCGGCGCAAAGGTTGTGACCCTTTCCGGTCCCGACGGATACATCTATGATGCAGACGGCGTTTCCACGGAAGAAAAGGTGGATTACCTTCTTGAAATGCGTTCCAGCGGCCGCAACAAGGTACAGGATTACGCAGACAAGTTCGGTGTTCCGTTCTACCCGGGCGAGAAGCCGTGGGGCGTTAAGGTAGACATCTGCATGCCTTCCGCTATGCAGAACGACGTCAAGATGGAATCTGCTGTCAAGATCGCAGAAGCAGGCGTCAAGTACTACATCGAAGTTGCCAACATGCCGACCACCAATGATGCACTGGCATATCTGATGGCACAGAAGAACATGATCGTTGCTCCTTCCAAGGCAGTCAATGCCGGCGGTGTTGCAACATCCGCACTGGAGATGAGCCAGAACTCCGAGCGTCTTTCCTGGAGCGCAGAGGAAGTCGATGAACAGCTGAAGCGGATCATGGATCACATCTATGATGTATCTGTGGAAGCTTCCGAGCGTTACGGCTTCGGTTACAACCTTGTGGCAGGCGCAAATATCGCAGGCTTCCAGAAGGTTGCAGACGCGATGATGGAGCAGGGCGTATTCTAAAGTTTTAAGCTTCGGCAATTTCGGGGAGCATAAGTCTGAAACATCCTGTTCCGGCGCTTATGCTCCCCTTTTGGTTACTGTGCCTGCAAAGTGCAGAACAGGAAAGGGTTGACATGCAGAGTATCACCACAGTTTACAAGATCGGAAACGGTCCTTCCAGTTCGCATACGGTCGGGCCTTACAGTGCGGCAAAAATGATCCGGGAACGCTTCCCGGATGCGGATTACCGGGTCACGCTCTACGGGTCGCTTGCAAAGACCGGTGCGGGACACGGCACGCAGAAATCCATCTGTTCCGTGCTCAAAAACGCCGAGATCCTTCTGGATCCGGACAGGGAGGATCTGCCGCATCCGAACACCATGAGATTCGAGATCCTGAAAAACGGGCAGAAAACGGACGAGATCACGGTCTTAAGTATCGGCGGCGGTTCCATCCGCGTATTCGGGGAACCTTCGGCAGAGGATCAGGACATCTATCCGCAGAAGAATTTTACCCAGATCATGGAATACTGTACAGAAAACGAAATTGACCTTCTGCAGTATATCTACCGGTTTGAAGCACCGGAAACAAAGGAATATCTCCGCAGTGTCTGGCATGCCATGGAGGAGTGCATACAGCGCGGACTTCAGGCGGAAGGCGTGCTTCCCGGAGGTCTGAATGTGGCAAGAAAGGCGAAGATGCTGTTTGAGAGCCGCTGCTACAATGAAAGTCTGGATATCTCCATGGAAAGGACGATCGCATCCTTTGCCTACGCGGTCAGCGAGGAGAGTGCGAGCGAGCATGTGGTCGTCACGGCGCCTACCTGCGGAAGCTGCGGTGTTCTGCCGTCCGTACTTTATTACATGCGGTATTACAGAGGCTATCCGGAAGACGAGATCGTGGATGCGCTGGCGGTGGCCGGTCTTGTAGGCAATGTCATCCGCACGAATGCGTCGATCTCCGGCGCGGAGGCGGGCTGTCAGGCCGAGATCGGAAGTGCCTGTTCGATGACGGCAGCGGCATTTGCCTTTATGAGCGGACTTTCGCTCAAACAGATCGAATTTGCCGCGGAAACGGCAATGGAGCATAATCTGGGGCTGACGTGCGATCCGGTGAACGGACTCGTACAGATCCCCTGCATCGAGAGAAATGCGGTCGCGGCACTCAGAGCCATCAACGCAGGCGACCTTTCGCGTTTTCTGACAGAGACCAGAAAGATCTCCTTTGACGATGTCGTGGAGACCATGTACCGCACAGGACTGGATATGGATATCCGATACCGCGAGACCGCTCACGGCGGACTGGCGGCAATTTATAAAAAAAGAGAGACCGGAGAACAGTGACAGATGAGAATAGTGATCAAGATCGGCACATCAACGCTTGCGCATGAAGGCGGCGGGCTGAATATCAGACGGACAGAAGAACTCTGCAAGACCATCAGTGATCTTGCAAACGCCGGACACGAGATCATCATCGTTTCCTCCGGCGCGATCGGTATGGGAACCGGCAAGCTTTCGTTAAAGGAGCGGCCGACGGACATGGCGACCAAACAGGCAGCGGCGGCTGTGGGCCAGTGCGAGCTTATGTACACGTAT
>JAZUFC010000256.1:0-6945 GCA_045640465.1 Lachnospiraceae bacterium
TCTGCCCTTTTTCTTTTGCCTCTTTCAGAGCCTTCAGAGCACCGTTTTCCGAAATAACTTCGTCAAGCTGTGCGGGATTCGGGTTGTGGACCTGATACAGATCGATATGATCCGTTCCGAGCTTTTTCAGACTGTCTTCAATGTCCGCTTTCATGCCTGCATAGCTTCTCTGCATGCTCTTTGTCGCAAGAACGAAGCGGCCGCGGATCCCCTGAAGCGCATATCCGAGATACGATTCACTTACGGTATATCCCTTTGCCGTATCGATAAAATTGACGCCTTCATCCGCAAGCATTTCCATGAGAGTCTTTACGGTCTCCGAATCTGTTTTCTGGATCGGAATGCCGCCGAAACCGAGGCGTGAGATCCTGAGTCCTGTTTTTCCGAGTGTTCTGTATTCCATAATATCAGACTCCTTATTCTTTATGAGTTTCTTATCTGTTCGGGCTTGAAGTGCGCCTTCGAATGAATACTGTAAAGCCGATGACCGGGAGCGGCAGTGCTTTATGTCTTGCATTATAGACAAAATGATAGAGTTATTCAAGAATAAGCAGGGAAAATACAAAAAACGGATGCTGTTGTTGAAAAGGAACAGCATCCGCAATGAAAAATGCAATTTTTACCGCAGAGTTTTACTACTCTGCGATTGGCCTATTATACATCGATATCCTTATTCAGTCAATAGATGAAAGAAAACATATATGCAGATTTTCATTCTTTTTTGCCATAATCAATACTAAAAGAAGGTTAAAACATTCTCGATAAGAGTGAAAAAACAAAATCATTCGCTGTCAGAAGTAAATCCGCCGCAGACGGTTTATATTACGATCCGCAGAAATAATGCCGCACACGGATACGCCGTCAGCATAATCGTCATTCTGACGCGGATCTGCAGGCTGATATTATTATTTAAGGAGGAACTAAAATGGCAAGGAAAGGTGAAAACATTTACAAGAGAAAAGACGGAAGATGGGAAGGCAGATATGTCAGATCTGTTTCGGCGGACGGAAAAAAGAAGTACGGCTACTGCTATGCACATTCTTATCGGGAGGTGCGTGAAAAGTTGTATACAGCAAAAGGACTTCTGATCATTACAGCGCCGGGACAGGCAAAACGCTCATCAGTGACAGTTACGTCTCTATGTGACTTCTGGCTCGGAATGGCAAGAAGCGGTGTTCGTGAATCGACGTTTGTAAAATATGATTCCATGATCAGACTGCACATCAAACCGGCAATCGGCGGATATCTGCTTTCCGAACTGTGCTCTTCTGCAATAGAAGAATTGAAGGAATATCTTCTGTTTACGAAGAAGCTTTCGCCGAAGACCGTTAAGGATATTCTGGTTCTGTTAAAGACAATCCTGAGATTTGCCGCCCGAAGGTACCCGGACGACATCGGCAGAATCGACATTACATTCCCACGTGAGCAGAAAAAAGAATTACGGGTATTGTCCGTTGAAGAGCAGAAGATCCTTACGGAGTATCTGATGAACAGCATGGACTCCTTAAACTTCGGGATACTTCTTTCTCTTTCAACAGGACTTCGTATCGGAGAAGTCTGTGCACTTCGCTGGTCAGACATTTCCTTTCAGGAAAAAGTGATCCGTGTGGGAGCAACTATGCAGCGTCTGAAAAGGCTGAATGATTCTGAAGGTGGGGGCAATTCCCCGGAGACAAGGCACAGAAAAACGAAAGTCATGATCTCTGCGCCCAAAAGCGAGGCGTCTGTCCGGGAAATTCCCATGACAGAATTTGTAATTTCGCTCTGCAAAAGATTTTCCGTGGAAAAGCCGGAGGCGTTTATCATGACCGGTACAGATAAACACTATATCGAGCCCAGAACGCTTCAGTACCGTTTTGAACAGATTACAGAAGCATGCGGTTTGAAGAATGTACATTTTCATACGCTCAGGCACTCGTTCGCGACAAGGTGTGTCGAGGTAGACTTCGAGATCAAGTCACTGTCGGAAATTCTCGGACATTCCAATACGCGGATCACGCTTGAAAGATATGTACATACATCAATGGAATTGAAAAGAAAAAACATGAATAAACTTGCAAAAATCGGTTACTGATAAAAGCCGTCATGACAGCCGTCAGCAAAATTCAAAAACACTGTATATGCTGGTTTGCAGCACCTTTTTCTGAAAGTAGTAAAACTCTGCGGTGCAAATATGGGTTGACAAGAGCTCACGATGAAGGAAAGAAAGATTTGTGAGTACTTATCCTGAAAAGCGGTTTTGATCATTACAGATTCAAAATGGACAAGAAAATGTGGTACCAGGTTTTCTGCAGATGATAAAAACGGAGAAAAATGAAAAAAACAGCAATAAGAGGATACCCATCACTTGAACAGCTGAAAGACGAACTGGAAAGAGAAAGGTACAAAGGCCGCTACGGGCAGACATTGCGAAGCACGGTGTATGTACTGATCGATGTAGCGGCAATTGCAGTGCTTCTCGCAACGCTGTTTTTTCCTGTATTCAGAATTTACGGTTCGTCCATGTCACCTACGGTAAGTGAGGGGGAGATCGTTGTCGCGGTAAAAGGTTCGTCCTTCGAATGCGGCGACGTAGTTGTTTTGAGCTATAACAACAAACTGCTTGTAAAGCGGGTAATAGCCGGCCCCGGGCAATGGGTGGACATCGATCCGGGCGGCAATGTCTATGTAGACAATGAACTGATCGATGAACCGTATCTGGTGGAAAAAGCATACGGTGAGGTCACCCTGAAACTGCCTTATCAGGTTCCTGATGAAAGATTTTTCGTAATGGGTGACAATCGCGCAACCAGTCAGGACAGCAGAAACATGATCGTCGGCTGCATAGCAGAAGAGCAGATCATCGGAAGGGCCAGTCTTATTGTATGGCCCTTGAACAGAATCGGTCAGATCAACCAAAAATAACTGGATGAAGGAGAATTTACATGTACAGTCCGGACGTAAGAGGACAGGCAAGTAAATATGCAAAAGAACACGGGCGGAAGAACCGTTGGCACAAGGTATGGGTTGTGCTGGCGGCTGTTGTCGTATTCTGTACGACCTATGCGCTGATTATGCCCGCAGTCACACAGCAGAAAGAAACATTCTGCGGACTCGAAGAACATAAGGAGCATACTGACGAATGTTATGCGGAGATCAGAAAGCTGATCTGTACGCTGAATGAAGATGGTCATGTGCATGATGATTCCTGCTATGAGGAATCTGATATTTTTGTCTGCGGATATGAAGAAGGCGAAGAACATGCACACACCGATCTGTGTTATGAGGAACAGACCGTTCTGATCTGCGAACTCGAAGAGACAGACGACCATGTACATAATGAAAGCTGCTATGAGGAGCTTCCGGAGCTTGTCTGTACAGTGGAAGAAACAGATGGGCATCTGCACAGCGAAGAATGTTATGCGGAAATCCCAGAGCTTGTTTGCAAACTGGAAGAAACGGAAGGACATCTGCACAGCGAGTCCTGCTATACGAATGTCACTGAGCTTGCCTGCACAATGGAAGAAACAGACGGTCATGCACATACCGAAAGCTGTTATCAGCTGCAGCAGATCCTGAGCTGTACGAATGAAGACCCGGATCATGTTCATGACGAGACCTGCTATACGGAAGTCCCGGTTCTGGTCTGTGAGTTTGAGGAATGTGCGCCGCATCATCATGATGAGGCGTGTTATGTAACCTATCCGGTACTGATCTGTGAAGAAATCGAGTGCGAACCGCATCATCACGATGGAGCCTGCTATGAGATGCATCAGGTACTGATCTGCGAAGAAACAGAGTGCGAACCGCATCACCATGATGAGGCCTGCTATGAGATGCATCCGGTACTGATCTGTGAAGAAATCGAGTGCGAACCGCATCATCATGATGAGACCTGTTATGATTCTGTGAACACGCTTGTCTGCGGACTTGAGGAAGGTGAGCCTCATGTTCATACCGAAGCATGCTGTGAACACGTAAGAGAGCTTGTCTGCGGACATGAAGAACAGGAACCGCATGAGCATACCGATGAGTGCTACGAAGTAACGCTGGATACAGATCATCCGATCTGTGGATATGAAATACACGAACATACGCTGCAATGCTACTCCAACCCCGATGCGGATGTGGAAACCGAAGAGGAATGGAAACAGAGCATTGCGGATCTTACACTGACCGGCAAATGGCCGAAGGATGTTCTGGCAGTCGCTGCCGCGCAGAACGGATGTGTCGAGAGCACGAAGAACTATCAGGTGCTGGATGTCGGAACAAGCATGAACGGCTATACCCGTTTCGGCGGCTGGTACGGAGATCCTTACGGCGACTGGGATGCCATGTTCTGCGCATTCTGCCTGAATCAGGCCGGAATCTCACAGGATCTTATGCCTGTATCGGAAGATCCTGCTGAATGGGCGGAGCTTCTAAAACAGCCCGGAACCGATCTCTACCGGAATTTCGGAAGTTATATTCCGAATACGGGTGATCTTGTATTCTTTGATACTTTGGTTACCGATCCGAACCAGCAGCAGACGCCGAACCATGTCGGTTTTGTCAAAGAGCTGATTTACGATCAGGAAAACAAGGCGGTTGTCGGTTTTACTGCAATTGAGGGAGATGTCTCCGGCGGTATTGCCGAAAACACCTATGAACTGTTCGGAAGCACGGTTGTCGGCTTTGCGGCACTTCCCGAGAATCCGGACTGGTTCAGTATGCAGACTGCAACAGAAAGCGGCATTCGTGTATCGGTAGAAGGTCTGAAGTCTTCTCTGCCGTATCCTGCGGAAATGATCACACTGACCGCAAGTGAATTTGTCAGTCCGGAAATGGTAGAAATTTTCGCTTCCGGTGAAAAGATCGATGAAACGGAAATGCTGAAATGCATTCTGATGGATGTATCTCTGTACTGCAGTGGCCAGACTGTGGAACCGGTAGGCCCTGTCTATCTGTCCTTCACGTCAGAAGCGGTAGATCTGAACTCTTCTGTTTATCATATTGATGAAACGACAGAAACCGTGACAGAAATGGCTTCTGAAGTCAATGAGATGGAAGAGACCGTCAGTCTGGAAACAGACCATTTCTCTACATTTGTTCTGACAGTCAAAGCAGACAGTGGAATTAAGACAGTGACTGCGAAAGTAAATTCGGAGTACGATGCTGCGAATGGTTTGACTTCCGTTGTCATGAAGGCAAAGGCCAATTCGAACGCTTATTTTACTTATGATGTTTTCGACGGCACTGACTGGACGATCGCGGCAGGTCCGTGGTCTTCGCAGATAAATGCGAATACGGAAGTTCCGTTTGATCTGACAAGCCTTTTCATGAACAGTAATCTGCATACGAAGGTGCGCGCGAGAGCGGTCGAAAACACACAGAACCCTGAAGGCGACAAGACCGGCTATTCGGAAGCGTTCTCTCTTTACGATATTCTGGATTCAGGCAAGCCGGGCTTCAGCGAGTGGGTGGACGGCCCTTATATCGACCTGTTCCACGGAACAGAGCCGCAGACAGGCGCACAGCTTCTGGATGCATTCAATCTGTTCTACAGTCTGCCATCCATGGAGCTCTCATCTGATTTTACAAATAGTGTGCTGACGGTTACGGCAGATACAGATCCGGAAGAAAGCAATCTTGGTTTCACCCCCACTTATGTCTGGGAGTATTACGATGATGCAACCGGAACATGGAAGACTTTACCGGGGGCAGATTCAGCTGTACTGAATGCAACGAATTACTCGAAACTCACCCCGGGTGCAGAACCGCTTCTGGACGGCGGCAAGACAGTCCGCTGTACGCTGTATAACGGAGATGATCCCAAGGCACAGGCCCAGATCAGGAATGTCAACCCGTTAAAGGAAGTCTATGATACTGCTGTTGCGGAGATCAATACCGGCCTTGGCCTGAATGCATATCCCTGGTATCTGAACGGTGCAGCAAAGACTGCAAACGTGCAGATCGGCAGCACTGCGTTTATGGACTACTTCTACTATGACAATGTAGACCGTGATCCGGACGTGCCGTTCTTCGACGGAGAGTCTTATTCTAATTATTTGGCATCTGAATATCTCCGTGTCAAGGAAACAAGCGGTCAGGCAGCAGCGCTTCAATATGTCGCAGAAATCTGGGACAAGTATATCTTCGATATTTACAACCCGAATCCCGGCGCGGGTGTGGTAGGAAACTACTCTTATTATCCCGGCGCAAACGGAGACGGCCCGATCAGTACCTATGGTGACAAGATCATTGAGTGGCCGAAGGATAATGCAAGCTCCTTCCACTGTCCGACGACCGGTGTGGATCAGTATTCAGATGACAACGAAGACTGTCTGATCAAGCAGCTGAATTATGATTATCTGGAAGACGGTATCGATTACAGGCACTTTGTCGAAGGCGTTGACAAGACGGCAACCGCAGACAAGGCGGGTGATCAGAATACCGATCGTACCTATGATATTGATATTACGGCACGGACACAGGCTACCAGTATTGCACCGATGGCCATGCTGATCACGGTGCAGACCTCGTGGCAGATGTTTGACTATCCGCACGCAAACTGTGTGTCGGGCGACGGCACATATACCACGATTGAAGTCGGCGGCGCGCAGCATAATACGCAGATGGCAAATCTTTATGACATCAAGCAGGCGATCATCCGCTTCGTGGACTGGATGGATGAAAACTATCCCGGAAACAATCTCGTGCTCGGTGTCAACGAAGTTCAGCACGGCGGAAGCTATAATCTGATTGCCTATAATATCGGTGGACATATCGGTGGAGGCGGCGGAAAAGACAAGGATAAAGACAATAATAATACTGTCTATGTCTCCAACAATTCCGAGCTCCTGCATCAGGCACTCTACGATTGGGATACCTTCGGCAACTGCGTGCATGTTCACTATAACACGGGTGCTATGGAAAATGCGGCGAATTCACTGGAGGCCAATCTGGATCAGTGGGTGGATGAAAACC
>JAZUFC010000257.1:0-4347 GCA_045640465.1 Lachnospiraceae bacterium
TACGGGGGCTCAAGTGCTTCCTTGTCCGAGCGCGAAGGCGCTGAATCCCTTGTGCAGAAAAAGGGTGCTGTCTTCCGGCAGCACCCTTTCAAAATATACTTTACAGATTCTTTATGAGATGCCTGAACCTGACGGACAATCCTTTTCGGGCGTCATCAGGACCGCATTTCCGTCCTTGTCTTCCGCACAGAGAAGCATGCCTTCCGACTGGAGGCCGGCCATAGTCGCGGGCTTCAGGTTGCAGAGCACCATGACCTTCTTACCGACCATCTCTTCCGGCGTATAGAACGCATGAATGCCGGAAAGGACCTGTTTCACTTCGTTTCCGATCTTTACCTGAGAGCAGAGAAGCTTCTTGGACTTCTTCACAGCCTCGCAGGAAATGATCTCGCCGACACGAAGCTCCAGCTTTTCAAAATCGGCATATTCGATCTGTTCCTTATGAACGAGTTCGATCTCTTCCTCTTCCTCAGCCTCTTCCGTCTTTTCCTCTTCGGGTGCACCGTATTCCAGAAGCGCTGCCGCCTTCTGCGCATCCATAATGACATTGACCTTCTTCATGGTCTCTTCCTCGTCGAGACGTGCAAACAGCATCTCGGGCTTTTCAGCGACCGTGGTCTCCGTGATCAGAGAACCGAAGCCCTTTTCGAGACCTTCGAAATCCTGCAGGGAAACATTGAATTCGCCTGCGATCTTCTCAGCTGTTTCGGGCATGAAGGGGAACAGAAGAGACGCACCGCTCATGATGCCTTCCGACAGGTTGTAAAGCACTGTCGCCAGACGGTCCTGCTTTTCGGGATCCTTGGCAAGCGCCCAGGGCATGGTCTCATCGATATATTTGTTGCATCTCTTGAAGAGATTGAAGATCTCCGTAATGGCATCGGCCACGTGAAGCGTATCCATAGACTCCTGTGTCTTGAGGACCGCGTTCTTCACCGCCGCCTTCAGTTCCTCGTCAACAGGCTCCGAAACGTTCTTATTCTCCACCTTGCCGCCGAAATACTTGTTGGACATGGAGATCGTACGGCTGACGAGGTTTCCGAGCGTGTTCGCAAGGTCCGAGTTGAAGCGCTCGATCACAAGCTCCCAGGTGATCACGCCGTCATTTTCAAACGGGGTCTCGTGCATGACGAAATAACGCACCGCATCCACGCCGAAGATCGCAGCCAGATCGTCTGCATAGATCACGTTTCCGCGGGATTTGCTCATCTTCTCGCCGCCCTGCAGAAGCCACGGATGGCCGAAGACCTGCTTCGGAAGCTCCACGCCGAGAGCCATCAGCATGATGGGCCAGTAGATCGTATGGAAACGAAGGATATCCTTGCCGATCAGATGCACGTCTGCCGGCCAGTATTTGGAGAAGAGTTCTCCGCTCTCCTTATCCACCTGATAGCCGAGGCCGGTGATGTAGTTGGAAAGCGCATCGATCCAGACGTATACCACATGCTTCGGGTCGAACGGGACCTTAACGCCCCAGTCGAAGGAAGTTCTGGACACGCACAGATCCTGAAGGCCCGGAAGCAGGAAATTGTTCAGCATTTCCTTCTTTCTGGATTCAGGCTGGATAAACTGCGGATGGGTATTGATATGCTCGATCAGCTTCGGTGCATATTTGGACATTTTGAAGAAGTAAGCTTCCTCATTGGCCTTGACAAGCGGTCTGCCGCAATCCGGGCAGATGCCGTCGGGTGCCTGTGAAGGCGTAAAGAACGCTTCATCCGGCACACAGTACAGGCCTTCGTATTTTCCTTTATAAATATCGCCCTGATCAAACAGCTTTTTGAAGATCTGCTGAACGACTGCTTCGTGGTCTTCATCCGTCGTACGGATAAAACGGTCGT
Source organism: Lachnospiraceae bacterium (assembly GCA_045640465.1). Lineage (GTDB taxonomy): Bacteria > Bacillota > Clostridia > Lachnospirales > Lachnospiraceae > UBA1267. The sequence continues at coordinate 1,842 of JAZUFC010000257.1, forward strand.
AGGAAGTGTTCATCTGATCCCAGATGACTTTGATCTGTCCGGCAACGTCATCCACGAATGCCTTCGGGGTGATCCCCTTCGCTTCAGCCTTCTCCTGGATCTTCTGGCCGTGCTCGTCGGTTCCGGTCTGGAAGCGGACATCATAGCCCTGCAGGCGTTTGAAGCGTGCGATGGCATCCGCCAGAATGATCTCGTAGGTATTGCCGATATGCGGCTTGCCTGACGTATAAGCGATGGCGGTCGTAATGTAATAAGGTTTCTTTTCTGTCATATTTCCTCCTTGGGATCCGACAAATGAGCCGGATCTGTATTCTCAGAAGCGGTAAATACCGCGGTTCTTCCATTCCATCATGTCTTTCCGGCTGTTCCGGCCAAAAGTCACATGGTGCGGGTACCGTCACCGATCTCTGCCGTATAGAAATCAGCCTGGTACCCGATCTTCTCCTTATAGGCCTTGCCGGCCTCCGCAATAAACTGCTCCACCGCATCGTCTTTCACGATCGAAACGGTACAGCCGCCGAAACCCGCCCCGGTCATGCGTGAACCGATCACGCCGGGAATCTTCCAGGCTTCCTCCACCAGTGTGTCAAGTTCCTTTCCGGTGACTTCATAGTCATCCCGGAGAGAAGTATGCGAATCATTCATCAGCCGGCCGAAGCCTTCGACGTCTCCCTTTTTCAGAAGTTCCGCCGCTCTGACGGTACGCTGATTTTCATAAACCGCATGACGCGCGCGCCTTTTCCGGACAGGATCCCTGATCGCATCCGCGATCTCTTCAAACTCTTCTTCCGTCAGTGCGCCGAGAGACGGAATCTCTCTGACCTTCTGCAGCTCGGAAAGCGCCGTTTCACACTCGGAGCGTCGTTCATTGTATTTGGAATCCGCAAGTCCGCGCTTTTTATTCGTGCAGGCGATCACGATCTTCATGCCCTCAAGCTTTACAGGCACATATTCGTATGAAAGATCCGCGGTATCCAGAAAGATCGCATGATCTTTCTTTCCCATCGCGATCGAAAACTGATCCATAATGCCGCAGTTTACACCGTTATAATGATTTTCGGAATACTGACCGTACAGAGCAAGCTGCACGGGCGGCACGGAAAAACCGTACAGAGTATTCAGGATCAGCCCCATGCCGACCTCCACGGATGCAGAGGAGGAAAGGCCGGACGCATTCGGAAGATTTCCGTACAGATAAACATCAAGTCCTTCCCGAACTTCCATTCCGTGTTCTTTATAGGTCCAGATCATGCCCGTGAGATAATCCGAAAATCCCTTTGAAGGATCCGGAGACAGACTGTCAAGCGACCGCTCAATGATCCCGTTTTCCGGGAAATTTCCGGAACAGAGACGCACGAGCCGGTCCGTTCGTTTTGCGGCAGCAAAATACGTGCCGATGCTCAGCGCACAGGGAAATACATGTCCGCCGTTATAATCCGTATGCTCACCGATCAGATTGACTCTGCCGGGAGAAAACACGCAGGTCACTTCTCTGCCCGCGCCGAAAGTATCTTCAAATTTCCGGATCAGTTCATTCTTTGTCATTTATATTCCCTCTTATTACCTGTCGGAAACAGTTCCTTCAGATCCCGGAATGTTTCGACGATCACATCCGCCCGGCTGATGTCCTGATCACCGGAATCCGGATTTTTGATCCCGATGCAGTACATACCCGCATTTTTTGCGGCAAGCACACCGTTATGCGAATCCTCGACTACCACACATGCCTCCGGTGCCTCATGAAGGAGCTCCGCCGTGTTCAGGAATGTATCCGGTGCAGGCTTGGAATGTGCCGCATTTTCCCCGGAATACAGTGTCTTCATATATGGATACAGTCCGATCGAGCGGATGCAGTGCTCCACATAATCAAGATGCGAGGACGATGCGACCGCCATCTTGTAGCCTTCCCGATAAAGCGCATCCACGATCTCCCTGACACCGTCGATCTCCGGAAAACCTTCCTCTTCTTCGATGGCATCGGCATCCTTCTGATACTGTTCAGAAACACCGGGCGTGAAAATATCCACATGATAGTTTTCTTCCAGAATATCATGAAGCTTCTGATGCGTCGCGCCGATGCAGGGCTTGTAGAGTTCCCAGTCGATCTCTTCCAGTCCGAAAAGCGTTTTCAGCGTCCGTTTCCATGTTCTGTAATGCTGCGGCTCCGAATTGATCAGCACTCCGTCCATATCCCAGAGTATCGTTGTCTTTTCACGAAGCTTTTTTCTGATTTCTTCAAGTGATTCAGTCTGATTGATGATCATATTCCGTACAACTGCCTTTTAAGCTTCTGTTCTTCAGATACCGTTTCATCATCGCAAAGATTCCGGAAAAAGTCAATCGGAAACCTTCTTTTTTCTGCCGGAGGATATCAGCTCCTGCTCAAATTCTTCTGGATGCTTCAGATACCAGTCCTGATGCGATTCTTCCGCTTCCCAGAAGCTTTTGAATGCTTCCACGGCGATCGCAGCCTTCTGTTAAGTCGGATCGTAGCCATGTCGTTCTG
>JAZUFC010000258.1:0-4655 GCA_045640465.1 Lachnospiraceae bacterium
TGGGAGAATGACGAAGTGAAAAAGAAAGTATTTGTTGCAATCGCAACTGTTTTGGCTTTGATTGTTATGTATTTTGTTGGCTCTGGCTTTATGAAGAATACATCGGCAATAATTAATGATTATCCGCCAGTTTGCAGAGTCTTTACTTTTTCTATAATCAACAAAGAATATCTTTACTTTATTACACGAAAACGATATAATAAGTAAAGAACATCGGGAGGTGTGCAAGGATGTTTTCTTATAATGGATTAGAAACATTATTGAAAGAAAAAGGTATTGGCAAAACAGAACTCAGTATAGAATTAGGATTATCCACACGAACAGTCGCTAAGATTGCTAAAGGAGAAAAACTTTCGAAAAATACTCTGAATAAAATCGCTGATTATTTGGAGGTTACGCCTGAATTACTTTACCGTATAGAATCGAATAATAAAATACTTCAGATATTGAGAGATGAGAAAGAGATCCATCTTCCGGGTGGTCTTTATCATGAACTTCAGATCAGGATGACGTACAATTCAAATCATATTGAAGGGAGTAAACTTTCTGAAGATCAGACAAGACTTATTTTCGAAACGAATACAATTGATATGGGAGACGGTATTCCTGTGGATGATATCCTTGAAACAGTTCACCATTTCAGAGCAATAGACTATTGTATTGATATTGCGGAAGATGAATTAACAGAAGAAATCATAAAGAAGCTTCATTACATAATCAAACATGATACCCGGGATTCGATGCTTCCCTGGTTTGCAGTTGGAGATTACAAAAAACGTGCTAATGTGGTTGGCGGAAGGGAAACATCAAAACCATCAGAGGTTTCTGAACATATGAAGAAACTCCTTGGAAATTACAGTTCAAAAGACAGTATAAAGATTGAAGATATTATCGAGCTTCATGCTGAATTTGAGTACATTCATCCATTTCAAGATGGAAACGGAAGAGTTGGCAGGTTAATCGTTTTAAAAGAGTGTCTTAAGAATAATATTATTCCATTTATTATTGAGGATAGCAAAAAAGGTTTTTATTACAGAGGTTTATCTGAGTGGAGAAATGAGAAAGGATGGCTTACAGATACGTGCATTGATGGACAAGATACATTCATAAGGCTTCTTGATATGTTAGATATTCCGCATAATTCTTAAGCATATTGTCTTCAAATTGAATCACTATCGTAAGTTATTCTTACAGAACAATTAGAGGTAAGAAGATGGGCAAATATCCGATCAGCCGTGAATTTTTTCCTTTCAGTCTTTTCACGCCGCCGATCAATGAAAAGTTTTTGAAGATCGCTGCCGCGAATATGAGTGTTCCCAAAAGGTTTCTGAACGCAAAGGGTGTGGAGGTCGCGAAACACACGGCCTGCGGCTGTGACGGGGCAGCAGTGGATTACTATGTGATCATACCGGACGGAATACGACCGGATGCGCCCTGTCTCTTTTATATCCATGGAGGCGGTTTCGTTCTGAAGGCGGCAAGTTATCACTATATGAATTGTCTGCGTTACGCAAAAGAAGCGGGCTGCATCGTGGTTTTTCCCGATTACAGGCTTGCACCGGAGCATCCGTTTCCGACGTTTTACGAGGATTGCTATTCTGTTTTCTGTGATATTTACGAAAAAGCGGATGAGTACGGGATCGACAGGAGCAGGATCGGTATCGGCGGCGACAGCGCCGGATCGACGCTTGCGGCAGGGCTTTGCATGATGGCACATGAACGTAAGTCTCCTGTAAAGTTCGTATTTCAAATGCTGCCGTATCCTTATCTGGACGCAAGGAACAACAGTGAATCGTGCAGAAAATATACGGATACACCCATGTGGAATTCTACGCTTTCAGGCCGCATCACACCGATGACAAACGTTGACCGGAACGCCCCGTCATACGTCTGGTATTCGCCGGTTGAGACCGATGATTTCAGCATTTTCCCGCCGACCTATATTGAGACCGCCGAATTTGACTGCCTGCACGATGACGGCATCCTTTTTGCCGAAGAATTGAAACTGGCTGGTGTGGCGGTTGAGCTCAATGAAACAAAGGGTACTATGCACGGGTATGACATCATGAGAAAGGCGCCGGTTTCTCTGGCTTCGATGGAAAAGCGGATCGCTTTCATGAAAGGTCATTTTGAAAAGAAGGCAGAAAGTGACGGCAGTAAAAAAATGCCGGACATCCAGCATGAAGCTCCGGATATGAGCGTTCCCTGCGGAGAAGGAATCATCAATATTCGCGTCGGAGCGATCATTATGAAAGATGCCCGCTTTCTGATGGTCAGGAATCGTCTGTCAGACTATTTCTATTCTGTCGGCGGGCGGATCAAGTTTGGCGAAACGGCTGAAGAGGCAGTCGTTCGGGAAGTATTTGAAGAGACCGGCGTCGAAATGGAGATCGATCATCTTGGCTTTGTGCAGGAGAATTACTTCATTGCCGACACTCCGTCCAAGATGGGGAAAGAGGTCTACGAACTCGGATACTACTTCTATATGAAGGTGCCTGAGGACTTCGAGCCTGTCTGCAGCAGTATTACAGAGGACGGACAGACGGAGTATCCGGAATGGGTCTCTTCGGATGAACCGGAGACGATCTTTCCGGAATTCTTCAGAACAGAGCTGGACATCACAGACAGATCCGTGAAGCATAAAGTGAAGGATGCCCGTTTCTATATCAGACCGTTTACAAAAGAGGATATCGAACCCCTTCATGCGTTGCTGTCTGATCCGGAAGTGATGAAATATCTGGAGCCGCCATTTACCCGCAGACAGACGGAGCAGTTTTTAGAATCACAGGGCTTAACAGCATCCCCCAGGATCCTGGCCGTGGATGATAAGAAGCATAGCTTCACAGGCTATGTGATCTATCATGATTATGATGATACAGGAAAGGAGATCGGCTGGGTCCTGAAAAAGGAGATCTGGGGACAGGGCATGGCAGGTCTTCTGACAAAACAGCTCGTGACCATGGCTGCATCGGAAGGAAAAGAGGCAGTCATTGAATGCGTCCCGGAACAGCTGGCGACAAGGGCTATTGCCGAAAAGCATGGTTTCCGGAAAACCGGAGAGTGTGACGGTCTGGACATATACCGGCGGGCATTGAGGTAAGGCAGTAAGATCAGGTCTTGGCAGCGGCATCTTTTTGTTCATTGCTCTGAAGCCTCTGAACGTGATATAATGCACAAATCTGGAGATGGCATGTGAAACTGATTGCGGGGAAGACGATATGTACGAATTGATCGATGATCCTTTTTATGAAATACTCAAAGAATATAACCGTCTGGATACGGAATACTTTCTGATTGCCTGTGAAAAACCGTATGCAGGCTGTATATCTCATAAATATGCGTTACTGTTCGCAATGATGAAGAAGATCGGGCGCGATATTGACTGGGACTTCAGGTCGGATGGATATCGCCTGGGTATTTTCCCATGGAGTTTTGATATGGGGAAGGCAGAGGCGCATCCGATCGATGCGGAATCGTTTCTCTTCGTGCCGGAAATCAAACGCATAGACTATAACGGGAATCGTTTTTATGATTGTGAGTGGTCGGCAGATAATACCGGTGGGCAGATTCCGTACTGGTATGCCTTTCTGGAGCCGCCCCACGGAACCGGACCGGTGATCAGAAACGGAAAGACGCTTCGGAAAGAATATAGCCGGGAGGATTTTGAAATCGTCAATCATGCTTTGTTCCCGCAGGGCACCGATGGACTGGAGGTTTACGAATGGACAACAGACTGGTCGAACTATTTTGACGACGGTCATGAGTGGTGGGGCGCCGCCTGTTGGAGTGTGTACGATAAAACGATGAACCGATATGCCGTTATCATGGCATCGGCAACAGACTGAAGGATCCGGGAAGTTTTCACAAAAAGGATATGCCTGAAATTCGAGAGCGTACCGCTCCCGGATACAGTGCTCATTCTCCGATCCCGTTAGCGGCAAAAGGCGAAATAGAGACTTCCAATTCGCTGTGATGACCATTTATTATCCGTGACGATCCGTTTATGATAGATACAGACCGGAAATGTAACCGGCAGAAGGAGCAATATGAAAAATTCAAGAATGTGTCCCAAGTGTCATAGTACAGATATCGTAAGAATCAACGGTTATGCGGGTGCATACGGTTCAGGCAACAATGTAATGACCGGAGCAACGATCTTCAGCGCAGTGAACGTGAACCGGTATATCTGTATGAACTGCGGTTATACAGAGGAATGGATCGACAGGGAGGATCTGGAAAAGATCCGGAACAGCAAGAAAGCACAGAGAGTGTGAGAACGAGGAACGGAGTAAGTTCATGAAATACGAATATGTAAATGTCAAAAACGCAAAAGTCTTTACGGCCAACAGTGTTGAACACCGTGAGATCATCAATGAATATGCCCGAAAAGGTTACCGGTTTGTCTGTTTTATTCCGACATCCATTGAAGCATACGGCAGAATCACAGCTTTTGACCTGGTATTTGAAAAAGATGAGGACTAAGGCACAGCGTGTAAACTGATATAAGAAATGACAGTGAGGAGGCGATATGTTCGCCTCCTCATATAATCAAGTGTTTTTTGTTGAAAATACAGGCTTTTTCAGCCTTCCATATCTCAGTGAACGAGCCGATGCTATGAGCATTTCGATGTATCGGGTACTGAAATAGCGGATGA
>JAZUFC010000259.1:0-11228 GCA_045640465.1 Lachnospiraceae bacterium
GGCGGGCTTCGTCGCGTGCCATTTCATGGATGGTATCGTGAAGTGCGTCAAGGTTATACTTCTTGCAGACCTTTGCAAGTTCGGTCTTGCCTGCGGTCGCGCCGAATTCGCATTCGACTCTCCATGCCAGATTCTTTTTGGTGGAATCGGTCATGTTGGGTTCCAGAGCGGAGCCGAGAAGCTCTGCGAACTTTGCAGCATGTTCAGCTTCTTCGAAAGCTGCCTTCTCCCAGTAGAGGCCGATCTCCGGATAACCTTCTCTGTGAGCGACTCTTGCCATGCAGAGATACATGCCGACTTCACTGCATTCGCCGTTGAAGTTTGCCTTCAGCTGTTCCATGATATATGCCTTGTCTTCATCGCTTACGCCGTCAAGCTGTGTGCCGATGCCGAATACATGCTCAGCTGCAAGTGCAGCGCCTTCTTCCATCTCCTTGAATTTGGAGCCGGGGCATTTGCATGTCGGGCAGACAAAATCTTCCGGAATCTCTTCACCTTCGTAAACATATCCGCATACGGGACAAACGTATTTTTTCATTATTTTACCTCCGTGCAGGACTTTAGTCCTGCTGTTATTGAGAATTATTACTAATAAGATTATAACATTTCTTTTTTATTTGTCAATGGGCACAAGATCCTGAAGGACCCGGTAGATCTCTTCCCAGTTATGAACTCGGATCATGCCGTTTGCCTCTGCGTCGAATGCGGTATTGTAGGGCGCGTCGAACAGGAGCTTATGGTAGCTGCCGCCGATCAGGTTATGAAAGCCATCGTCGATCAGCACGTCTCCGCGGATCATCTGCTTGTTGGTCGTGAGGATATAGTTACGCCAGGTCAGAAAGGGAAAAAGGCGGAACAGGACCTTTTCGAGCTTGAACGGAACGATCTGATAAGGGGTGTGGGTCACTACATAGATGGTGTGGCCGTCATCGATCAGCTTTTTCATGTATTCAACGGCACCGGGCATCGGACGCATCCGTTCGTACAGCGCTTCCTCCAGTTCCGCGCCGTAGACCTCTTCGCGTGTGTGACCCGGAAACGCAAGCGTCAGGTCCCATTCCGTGACATCTTCATAAGCGACGTGCGTACCGAACTTTTCGTTCAGATACGGTACCCAGATCTGTGTCAGATTTTCCATGACGCCGTCGGCATCGACCAGAATCGTCATACAGTTTTCCTTTCAGATGTATATTTTTATCCGTGCTTTGCGGGTCAATAAGAGCATCGTACCCTTGCGAGAGCAAACTCCCGCCGGGCACTTGACCTTTTGACTCTGGTATCATAGCATAAAAACACACCCCTGTGAAGACTTCCGCATCCGGCCGGGAAATGTGCGGACTGCGCCTGCAGAAAGAAGCCGTGTATTTTTTGAAGGAACCTTTTTCTGAAAATGATTTTCTTTCCGGTCCGCTGATGATAAAATATAAAATGAAGATATTAAATACTCCGACGGCCCCGGCCGGCGGAGGGAGGAGATTTTATGAAACTTCTGTGGAGACTTTCAAAAGAGGCGGTACGTTACAGAAAGCTTTATGTGGTGGCGATTTTGTCCACGCTGCTTCTGACATGCGTGAATCTGACGGCCCCCCGCGTGCTGTCCGGTCTGACCGGCCTTGTGGAACGCGGTATGGATGAAAGCAGTATTTCAAGTATCTGGATCCTGACGGCAGCCCTTGTCGGACTGTATCTTCTCAGAGTCCTGTTCCGTTTCTTAAGCAACTTCATCGCCCACAAAGCAGCGTGGTATCTGGTCGGAGATCTCCGTACAAAGGTCTATGACCGGATGGAGCGTCTGGACCTTGCATTCTTCCACGACAAGCAGACCGGTGACCTGATGAGCCGTGTCATCAACGATACCCGTGATTTCGAGCTTCTGTATGCACATATGATCCCGGAAATGATCACGAATGCGGTGACTTTCCTGGGCGTCCTCTGCATTCTTCTTGTGATCAACTGGAAGCTTGCGCTGGTGACCTGTTTCCCGATCCCGCTGATCCTGATAAGCGGCGTGATCTTCTCCAAAAAAGTGCAGCCGCTGTTCCGTGCATCCAGAAAGAAAGAGGGCGAACTGAACGGAAAGCTGCAGGACAACCTGTCCGGCGTGCACGAGATCCAGTCCTTCGGTCAGGAGGATTACGAGACAGTCCAGTTTGACAAAAAGAATTTCGAGCAGGTCCGCGCGATGCTGAACGCACTGAAGATGAGTGCGGTCTTCCATCCTTCCGTGGAGTTTCTGTCTTCTATCGGTACGATCCTGGTCGTCTGCGTGGGCGGCTTTATGGCTTACAGAGGCGGTCTGTCCGTTGAGGACATCGTATCCTTCGTTCTGTATCTGAGTCTGTTCTATCAGCCGGTGGCAGGACTTGCGAATCTTCTGGAAAACACACAGCAGGCGCTGGCAGGCGCAGAGCGTGTGTTCATGATCCTGGATGCGCCCGCGAAGATCACCGACTGTGACGGCGCGGAAGATCTCGGCGTCTCCGAAGGAAAGATCGAATTCGAGCATGTGGATTTTGCCTACGAGGACGGCGAAGAGGTGCTGAAGGATATTTCATTTACGGCCGAGCCCGGCATGATGGTGGCCTTTGTCGGCCCCACCGGCGTCGGCAAGACGACGCTGACGCAGCTGGTCTCCCGTTTCTACGAGCCTTCATCAGGCAGAGTGCTGGTGGACGGAAAGGACATTCAGGGGCTGACCGTGGAGAGCCTCAGACGGAATATTTCTCCGGTTCTGCAGGATACCTTCCTGTTTAACGGCACGATCGCGGAGAATATCGGCTATGCAAAGCCGGATGCCTCACAGGAGGAGATCGAGGAGGCGGCGCGAGCAGCCTTTATCCATGACGATATCATGACCATGCCGGATGGATATCAGACACAGGTCGGCGAGCGCGGCGTGCGTCTTTCCGGCGGACAGAAGCAGCGGATCGCCATTGCAAGAGCGATCCTCCGCAAGTCACCCATTATTATTCTGGACGAAGCGACCGCATCTGTGGACGTGGAGACCGAGCGGGAGATCCAGAAGGCTGTCAGCGGCATTGCCGGCAAGCGTACGATCCTTGCGGTGGCACACCGTCTGTCCACGATCCGAAATGCTGACCTTATCGTGGTCATCGAAAACGGCCGGATCGCTGAAAGCGGCACGCATGACGAACTGGTCGCGCTCGGCGGGATCTATGCACGGATGAACCGTATCCAGAGCACATCATTGAAGGGATAACCGGGAGAGGCCCGGATCACATGTCAAACCATATAAGGAGGTAGAAGATATGGCACTTGTGAACATGGAATTTCAAAGTCACTTTCTGAACGGCAACACGGAGATCACGATCATCCTTCCGGATATGCCCTGGGGCACGGTTCCGGAAAAATTCTATCAGAAGGATAAAAAGTACAAGGTCTTATGGCTTCTGCACGGAACCTACGGCGATCATACCGACTGGATCCGCAAATCCAACATCGAACTGTATGCCTGCGAGCGTGACTGCATCGTAGTCATGATGTCCGCACTGAATACGGTCTACGACAACTGGCCGGATTTCTGCATGGGTTACGACGAGTTCCGTTTTGTGACGGAAGAACTGATGCCGATGATCCACAGCTGGTATCCTGCGTCCGATAAACCGGAAGACAACTTCATCGCAGGTCTTTCCATGGGCGGACGCGGCACCATGAAGATCTCTCTGGAGCGCCCGGACCTGTTCGGCGGCGCGGCTTCCCTTTCCTCTGTTCCGACCGATCTGGACAGCGACCGCGAGCGTCTGACCGCACTTTTCAATTCCTCCAAGGAAGATCTGGCAGAAAAAGGCATGAAGAATCAGTCAAGAACCTGGAACGACATGCACCGTTCCGGTTCCGTGGATGCATATCTGGACGGACGTGACAACACCTGGCGTCATCTGAAGGACAGACAGGCAGACGGCACGATCGTTCCGAAGTACTTCTTCTCCATGGGTACGGAAGACCCGGCTTACTTAAGCGGAAACTATCAGAAGTTCCGTGAATATGCGGAATCTCTCGGCGTGAATGCAAAGTTCACGGAAGGACCCGGCCGTCATGAGTGGCGAGTCTGGGACCGTGACATCCAGCTGGCACTGGACTACTTCGGCATCGGCACCGATAAGAACGCGGGAAATCCGTTCTGACGGCCGGACCGTTATCAGGCACAGACCGGTAAGGCAGAGAAAAGAGACAGAACGGTCAGAAATGCAGAAAGAGCAGAAAGGAAGAAGAGCGTGGAAGAAGAATACAGCGTGATGCCGGAAGAAGAGAGAAACGAACGGACGATGAAAAGCCGGGCATTTACACATGGCTTTGAAGAGGAGTTCCTTTCGGATCAGGATCTGAAAAGACCTCAGCCGCCTCTTACAAAAGCGGCGGTATCGGATGTGCGGATCAGACTGTCGAAGAAATTTGACGAACTGGATCTGGAGTCCGATTATGTAAAGCTTCTTTTCAAGCGGCGCAGCCACCGGGTATACACCGGCGGAAAAGTGGATCTTCCGATGCTTTCCTTCCTTTTATGGTCGGTGCAGGGTGTGAAGGGGATCCGCGGGAAAAAGTACGCGACGCTTCGCACGGTTCCGAGCGGCGGTGCACGGCATCCGTTCGAGACCTATCTTTACGTGAAAGCAGTTGACGGTCTGGAGCCAGGGCTTTATCATTACCTGCCGATGGAGCACGAGATCGAGCTTTTGAAGGCGGTGGATCCGGAAGATCCGTCCGTCTGTGAAAAAGTCACGGATTCGCTTCAGGGACAGGACTGGGCGCTTCTTGCAAATGTCGTGTTTTTCTTCAGTCTGGTTCCGTACCGCGGTGAATGGCGCTACGGCTTTGACGCACACCGGGTCATGATGATCGATGCGGGCCACGTGACGGAAAATCTGTATCTTTCCTGCGGTGCGCTCGGACTCGGTACCTGCGCGATCGCAGCTGTGGATGCGAAGACCGGCTCCGATCTGTTCGGTCTGGACGGCACGGAGGAGTATATGTTCTATGCGGCGCCTGTCGGCACAGTCTCCGAAAAGAACGAGGATGCGGAGCAGGAATTCTACGCTTTTCTGAAGGAAGAATAAGAGAAGAACAATGCTTTTCCGATACAGGCCTGACAATAATCAGTCCGAAAAAGACAGGAAAGCAGCAGAGTTTTCGTATTATGATAGAAGCCGGCCGGTGAAAGGGCCGTTTTCTATCGGTTGTGCGCCCCGGCGGCGCACGTTTCCGGCAGAAAGCAGAGAAAAACAGAAGTCTGCACAGATTCAGGAGGAAGGTATGAAAGCAGAACGGATCATAAAAGACAGTTTTCCGGTGATCGGAAAAGAAGGTACGACGGAAGACGGAGAAGGTTTTATTCAGAAGCTGTGGGCGGAGGCAAACGGCCATTTTGACGAGGTTGCAGCACTTGCCGCAAAGGATGCGGACGGAAATCTTTCCGGCTGTTTCGGCGCGATGAGCAGCATGGATATGTCCTTCCGGCCCTGGGAAGATGATTTCTCCCGCGGCAGATATCTGGCCGGAATCGAAGCGAAAGCGGATGCACTTGCGCCTGCGGGCTGGACAAAATGGATCATCCCCGGCTTTGAATATGTCCGCGTGCTCTGCGAAGACGGAAACACATTTGCGGACGGCCTCCGTTATCTTCAGGAAAACGGCCTCAGCCTTGCGGGCGCGGTGCATGATTTCACCGATCCGAAGACCGGAGAAAACTATATGTATTTTCCGATCAGGAAGCTGTAACTGTTAAGAGCCCGGTAATTTTCATGCAGGTTTATGCTTGCGGGAAGATTACCGGGCTTCTGTAAATTTATCTGAATTGTTGAGCTCATCCGAAATAGTCAGGCAGGCACATATTTTATTCAGAATAGTTGAGAGATAAAATTATATTTACTTTTTAGCATGATCTGATACAATAAAGCAAAACATAAACCATATTTTATGGAATATGCAGGCAGATAATCGGTATTGGTTTTTCAAGTAGAGGCAATTATAAAAAAAAAGTTATCTTTGTTAGCAGTCTGTTTGTGTATGCTTGCTATTTTCGGGTGCAGTACACGAGTAAGAAAAAACATAAACATAGATGCGATCAAGAAATATATATTCACAAATAACGAGATAGTAGTTCTTGAAAATGCTGTGAACAGCGGGGAGTTTATTGATTTTTGGTATGATTCTAATGTTATCTCCGGAGTAATCGTGGATGATTCTGCTGTTGATTACAGCAGAGCTGGCTTATACTGCGTGAAATACAATATCTATGTAAACGAAGATGCATTCTATCGTGCTGAAGCTGATAGGCATTATAAAGCTGATTTCTGTAAAGTATCAAAGGATAAATTCAAGCTTTACGGAAAAGGTAAAATTGTTAAGTATAAACAAAGCATCCAAGTTGTTGATGAAGAGTCTGCGATTGCTATAGTTGAAAAAGGTATTCCGGTTCTGGTAGCAGAAAATGAGTACTTTGAGAACTCAGAATATGTAAAAACGATTGCAGAAGAACTGAACCGGGAAGCTGATTCAGTACATGAACAGATAATTAACTTTGAGATTTTTTCCGAAATTGAAAGAGGAAATCAGTTTGTCAGTGAACAGCGCAATAATCGGAAGGATATTGGTGTTTCCGGGGAGGGACTGGTAGATGAGTCTAATCTGGATACAGCCGATGAGAAAGAGCTGATTTCAGCAGGTATACAAGAAGATCTGGCTGTAAATGAAAACCCAGTTATATCAACAATACCAGTTGAAACGGTCCCGATCCCGACAATGCCGCCTGAGACGACCCCGGTCCCGACAACACCGACCGAGACGACCCCGGCTCCGACAATGCCGCCTGAGACAACTGCGGCTCCGACAATACCGCCTGAGACAACTGCGGCTCCGACAATACCGCCTGAGACGACCCCGGCTCCGACAATGCCGCCTGAGACAACTGCGGCTCCGACAATACCGCCTGAGACGACTGCGGCTCCGACAATGCCGCCTGAGACAACTGCGGCTCCGACAATACCGCCGGAAACGAATCCTGTACCGGCATGCAATTATGTGGCAAATACAAATTCGTACAAGTTTCATTACCCATACTGCAGTTCGGTAGATCAGATGGCAGAACATAATAAATGGTATTTCAATGGGACCAGAGATGAACTGATATCAGCAGGTTATGAGCCTTGCAAGAGATGTAATCCGTAAGTTCAGAGACAAAACAGTTGCATATTAGGCAATATTTGTATAATAGCATTAACTGTCGCAAAGTATTACCAGATTAAAAACAGGGGAGAAGTACGCAAATACAGTTCACAATGCATAAATAAGATTACATAAATGAATGTATTGCGCAAAATAGTTGGATAAAATAAATATTAAGGATAAGTGCCGGAATGCATTGCCGGACAATAAAAAAACGGAGGAAAAGCACAATGATTCATACTAATCATCGTATCATTTTTGATCCTGACCGCTGTGTCGGCTGTCAGCTGTGCTATAAGTCCTGCTTTGTAGACGTAATACGGTGGGACGCGGAAAAGAAGAAACCTGTATTCAAGTACGTGGAAGATTGTGAACACTGCTTCTACTGCCAGTCGGTCTGTGCAAAAGAAGCGATCAAGGTCGTTCCGGATTACGCAAGCGAACACCTTTTACAGTCATTCCCCGAGTACAAGTGAGGTGCGTGCCATGAGAGAATATGCAAAAGAGAGCTGTGATGTTCTGGTACTCGGCGGCGGTATCGCAGGCTTAAGCTGTGCGGTCTCCGTAAAGGAATGGAATCCGGACGCAGATGTACTGGTAGTGGAAAAGAATTTTGCCGGTTATTCCGGAAAGGCAAACAGGGGCGGCGGCGTCCTGCAGTATTTCGATCCGAAGAAGATCGATCCGTGGGAGTTCGTAAGATTCCATGCGGAAAAGATCGGCTGCTATTTAGGCGATCAGGAACTGATGGCAAAATATGTGGAAAAGAACGAATACATGCTGGACAAGCTGGTATCCTGGGGCGCGACTCTTCCGAAGGAAGACAACGGTCATTACCGTGTAATGCCGACAGGCCCGATGACAGCCATGATCTCTACCGACCTTGACATTACGCTGAAGGTGCGCAGAACCGCTGAAAAGCTCGGCGTACGCTTCATTGACAAGACCGCGCTGATCGACCTTCTGACAGATGAAGAAGGTGTGACCGGTGCAGCGGTATTCAGCATTCTGGACGGCACACCGTCCGTGATTCAGGCAAAGAAGGTCGTTCTTGCGACCGGCAGCCAGAACTACCGCATGGGCTCCATGTGGAGCAGCGGACGCGGCGACGGTATCGCAGCGGCTTACCGCGCAGGCGCGGAAATGAGAAATGCCGAGTTCGGCAACTTCGCGCAGCTTGCAAAGATCCGCAGCCATAACGAGATCGTCTTCGGCGAAAACTTCATGTACAACGCAAAAGACGAGCACATTACCGAAAACTTTCTGAAGGAGCGCGAGACCGATATCACCAGTACCGCGATCCGCGAATGGTTCACACAGGTCCGCGACGGAAACGGCCCTGTCCGTATCCAGTATCCGTCCTTCCCTCAGCCGCCGAAGCCGGAAAAGAAAGAAGAAAAGAAGCCTGAAGCACCGAAGCGCGTACCCTACGGCGCAAAGTTCCGCGGTCTCAATATGGAGTCGGCTGCAACCGTGGATACCGACATGGAGGTCGCTCCGCTGTTCATCGGTGAGCAGTCTCCCATCAAGGTCAACCATAACATGAAGACGACCGTCAACGGTCTTTATGCGATCGGTGACTGCAGCTACTGTGGTTCCGGTGTGGCAGGCGCTGTACCGGCACCTCCCGGAAGAAACAGAGGCTCAGGCATCCTGAATGCAGTCTTTGCGGCACTGCAGTGTGCAGAGGAAGTCGGTCATGCGGACCTTTCCGCGGATCTGAGACCGTATTCGGAAGATCAGGCGGAGAAAGCTTTCCGCAGAACGGAGCTTCCGCTTGAAAAGAAGGACGGCGTCAATGCGAAGGATGTCATCGCGCTCATTCAGCAGGCGATGGTTCCCGTGGAACAGTCCGTCTGGATGAAGAAAGACCGTATGGACAAGGCCATGCAGTTCGTGGAGCAGGCTAAGGCAATGGTTCCCGATATGAAGGCGGAAGACACGCACGGCGTGCTGGAGTGTCTGGAAGCGGAAGCGATGGTGCTTTCTGCGGAAATGCACTACAAGGCATCCGATATGCGTAAGGAATCCCGCGGCTGGTTCCTGAGAGAAGACTATCCGGAAATGGATCAGGAAAACTGGCACAAGTGGATCATCGTGAAGAACGTGAACGGCGAGATGGTGCTTTCCACAGAGGAAATGCCGGAAGAGAGATGGCCGCTCGGTGCAAAGTATACGGTGCCGATCACGGAAGAAGAAAAGAACGGTCCGCTTTACAAGTATTTCGCACGCGACATGGTCGAGCCGGATCCGGCGAAATATGAAGCGGTTCAGAATCCCGTGGACTTCCCCGAGGAGTGCAGCGCACTGAACATCAACAAGCTGTTTGACCCCGGTTATCTGCCTGTCGAGCTCGGCTACGGCTATCTGCCGGACGGCTGTGCGATCCTTGCAAACCTGACCGATATGCCGGGCGTAACACCGGAAATGTTTGATTTCTGGTTCGCATGGCACGGTCTGGAACCGATGCGCTACAAGATCTGGAACCGCGAGCAGCATTACTACTGCCTGACGATGAATCCCGAGATCGCAAACGACAAGTCTCTGTCTTTGAAAGAGCGCTATTGGAACACGACTCACGACATCGAAGAAGACTGCAATATGGGTAAGCAGCATATTCACATCAGCTTTGCGAATCCGGTCGATATCGGCTTCGATCCTGAAAAGCTGAAGGATTTCGACGGAACGATCGTCTGCTCGAGCGCGGGCAATATGGTCCACTTTATCCGCCGCACGGAGACCGGCTGCGAGCTTCGTACCCGTTTCTTCTTCGGCTACGGCGTCGAAAACGGCAAGATGAAGAAGATGCTTCCCGACGGCGTGAAGTTCCCGACACTGGAACCTGTCAAGGCGCTGCTTCTTCACAACATCAAGGAATTCACGAATCTGGCAGCGATCCTGCCTGAGGTCTATGCGGAATTCCACGATGATTTTGTTAATTAAATTTTTCAGGGCCCCGGGAAACCGGGGCTCTTCCTACTGCGAACAAGGATATGCAGTGCTTCGACATTATAACAGCGATCATTCGCAGGATCCCCGGTTTTCTGTAAACGGAAACCGGTTTTTTTCTGGAAACCGGAATATCTGATCTGCCGCTTTATCGTTGCCTGTATTTCTGGTCTAAGCGTTTTTTCAGCTTAGAACGTACGAATGGCATTTTCTGTATTATAATTAGTAGAATATTGTATGAAAGCATCAAATAAGCTATATTTTTAATCAGGCAATTATTACAGACAAAGGACAATACTGTATGAATCGGATACTAATCGTAGATGATGACCCCAATATCATTATCATGATCAGAAAAATAATAGACTGGAATCAGCTCGGAATCAACCGGATTTTTGAAGCTTATACCGGTGAACGTGCACAGCAGCTGATTGAACTGTATCAGCCTGAGATCATACTTTGTGATATCGAGATGCCGGGCATAGACGGAATCGAACTTCTGAACTGGATTCAGGAAAATCATTACACATCCTATTTTATTTTTCTGACATGTCACGAGAGCTTTTCTTTTCTGCAGCAGGCGATTCGCCTTGGCGCTGATGACTACGTGACGAAATTTCATATTGAAGACGAACTGTATCATGCATTAAAAAAGGCGGCAGAAGCTGAAAAAAATCCTGATGGTCTTTCAGCTGATTCAAGCGAAAACAGCAGTTATATCATAAACGGCTTTGTACAGCGTCTGCTTCATTCAGACCGGATGGAATCTGATATAGAGATTGGAAAAGAAGCAGAAAGGTTAGGAATCAGCTTCCAGAGTGATATAGAATATCGTCTGCTCTTTATCGGGATTCCATCCGTTATTGAACATGAAGATTTGTCAGGCAGTGAATGTCGTTTTATTGCTATGAATATCATTTCAGAGATCTGCTGTGAAGACAGTCAGTACCCATACTATACGGATTTTGAAGAACGGAATCATTACTTCCGGATATTTCTTATCCCAGAGAATCAATTGGAAAATGAAGAGCTTCAGGCTCAGTTTCAGGTAACAGACAGGAAACTTCGTGATTTCTTCTCTATATCCTCAGTAGGTG
>JAZUFC010000260.1:0-2530 GCA_045640465.1 Lachnospiraceae bacterium
CCTGTAATTTAACGATGCCGGAGCCAAAGAGCCTTTTTCTCCGCTTGCACGCAAGCATGCGTACAGGAACGGCTTTTGACATTGACATCATTCTATTCTCAAAAAACACTTGCGTATACAATAGAAAGCGTATATACTGTACGTGTTCGGGGCATTGGCGAAGTTGGGATCGCGCTTGAATGGCATTCAAGAGGCCACGGGT
The DNA here is from genome assembly GCA_045640465.1 of Lachnospiraceae bacterium. Classification (GTDB taxonomy): domain Bacteria; phylum Bacillota; class Clostridia; order Lachnospirales; family Lachnospiraceae; genus UBA1267. Next base: position 203 of record JAZUFC010000260.1, read on the forward strand.
TCGAATCCCGTATGCTCCACATCCGGTATCATAGCATATAAAAACCGAAATTTCAAACATCTGTCATGAAAAGGATCCGCTGTTCTGCATCGGATCCTTTTCATTTACAGGCCGGTAAAGGATGCATGCGGATCTCATTCACTGTTACTTCAGATATATGCTGATCATTTTCTCGATCACTTTCGTACTCAGCGGATGATCCGCAGTTTCGAACGTATATATCACCTGTTTGTCCGGACAGATATCCGAAAGCAGATACTTCTCTATGCGGCTGACTGCTCTGCTGCTGTATTCGATATCTCCCATCATACCGTTATGTTCCCAGAAATATTCTTTTCTGGTTCTGACATTCAGGCACAGGAAATCAGGATGGATCACCCCCATTCCGCTGATACGGACCGGATATTCATAATAGTACGGGATCCCGGCACGTTCCAGTGCATCACCGATCAGGATCTCTGATTTTGACCGTACGCGTACGCCCTTACCGGTAAAGTATTCCGCAGCATCTTCAGAAAAAGGTTTTCGTTCATAGGTCCGGCTTTTCCAGATCGCAGCATACTCATCATCCTTATGCAGCTCAGCTGTCACCAGTCCTCTTTTTGCTTCAGGCATCCTGTCGTAAACTGAACACAGATCTTCAGGCCTGTATGCTGTCTGCATTTTTCTCAGGATCTGTATTTCCTTTTCAGCTTCGCGGATCATCGCAATATAATACTCTTTCTTTGCAAGGTCTGCTGCCAGCGCATTTTTTGATTTTCTGATGTATACTCCGTTTTTATCAGCGTTGCCTGACCTCAGGTAATACTGATATCTGTTCTGTATTCGGATCGCACGAAGCTTTCCTTCCGGAGCTTTTTTTACATATTCCTCCCAATGCTTCTTTTCCTCCTGAAGAACTTCTATCCTTTTCTGAACCTCCTCAAGGATCTTTTCCTGTCCGATTTCCAATCTGCTTACTGTCATTCCTCCCTTTCTGCAGCTTTCTGCTGATGATACCCGGCCCATCCGTCCGCAGTTTCACCATTTTCATCCATCTTTTCGCCGCCGCCATCTTCCGCCTTGCTCCATAACATAGAATTCCAATGTCTTCTCCGTTTTCTCTGCTGTTTTCATCCATTTCGGTGCTTCTGACAGGCTCAAAACTGCCCGACAACATAGAATCCTGATACTTCTTTCATTATCTCTGTTGTTTTCATCCATTTCGGTGTTTCTGACAGGCTCAAAACCACACGACAACATAGAATCCTGATATTTTCTTCGTCTTCTCTGTTGTTTACTTCATTCACGTTTTATCAGACAGGACCCGAACCGGTATGCAGCATAGAAACCGGCAGTTATATATGATCTCTCTGCTGTTTCGTCATTGTCTGCTCTGAACACGGCATCGCGTTTCAGGCCGGTCTCCGGCGGAATAGGAGATATTAACACAAAGCGGCAGAATTTGCAAGCCCCGATTCAATGCGTGCCTTTTCTGTTTTCCTGCGTGATCTCATACTTGTATTTTTAGATTTTTCCGGTTTTCCTGCCTGATTTCACACTTGTATTTTTCTGTTCTTTCTACTATAATACAACAAGATATGCGCACAGGGGAGGGGATTTCTACATGATATAGATCTCTGCTGCAGGAACCGAACCCGCTTCTGCCGTATTTATGTCCGACTGCCGGATCGTTCCGGAAGACGGATTGTCTGACTGTGATCCTCTGGTCCTCTGTCTTTACATGATCATCTGTTATTTGAAAGACCGCTGAATATGAAAAAATTCTTACATAAAGCAGTGCCATTTGCCTGCATGATTCTTTTGATCCTCTCACGTTTTACCTTCTCTGCGTCTGCTAAAGGCCCTTCTCTGGACCGGCCGATCGACTGGGAGGAAGCTCCGGATGAAGAAAGCACGGAAGACTCCGGTATGACGGATTCTCCGGATCCCGGTACCCTTGTTCCGGACGGGGCTCTCCCCGAAGAACCGGTATCAGATGAGCTTCCTTCCGACTTTCCCGAAGAAGCTTTTGATCCATCCTCAGAAAACCTTCCTTTTGACGAATCTCTTCCCGGCGAAGATACGGTTCCCGCAGAAGGCTCTGCTCCTGACGAAGCCTCTCTTCCCGGCGAAGATACAGTCCACGCAGAAGGCTCTGCTCCTGATGATGCCTCTCTTCCGGATGAAGCTGCAGTCCCCGAAGAAGAAACGATCTCCGAAGACGGTTCCGATCCCGAAGAGGGATCTTCTTCCGAGGAATCCTCTGAAAGTATTCCGGCTGAAACTGTTCCGGAAGGTTCAGGTGTGACCGAATCCGAAAGCGAACCGGAACCCGAAACCGAGCCG
>JAZUFC010000261.1:0-4700 GCA_045640465.1 Lachnospiraceae bacterium
AGGTCGCAGAAGGCAGATACAGAATACTGGAAAAAGTCGGAAAAGGAGGGCTCAGTCAGGTCTACCGCGTGCGGGATCTGACAAGCGGCAGGGAATGGGCCATGAAAGAATATCTTCTGCACGGTCATGATCAGGAAGACCGGACCGTCAGGCAGAACATGGCTGTTGAAGCTGATGTTCTGAAAAGGCTCAGACACCGCGCGATCCCTTATGTGCGTGATGTATATCAGGAGGCAGACCGGAATCTGATCGTGATGGATTTTGTGGAAGGGATACCGTTGAACCGTCTGATCGATGTCAGGAAGCCGGTGCCGGAAGAGGTGCTGAAATGGATGCTGGAGCTCTGCGATGTGCTGATCTATCTGCACGGACAGTCGCCTCCGGTCATCTATCGGGATATCAAGCCGGGAAACATGATGCTGAAGCCGGACGGAGAGATCTCCCTGATCGATTTCGGAACGATACGCACCTATCGGGACGGGCTTTCACGTGATGAGATGCTGATCGGCACGCGTGCCTATGCATCGCCGGAACAGCGGGGAGAGATCAGGCGTCAGACGGACCGGCGCTCGGATATCTATTCCTTCGGAGTGACAATGTATCAGCTTCTGACACAGGATGCCCCCGGTCTGATGAAGGAAAAACTTCCGCTCAGGATACGGAATGCAGCGGGACGTCCGGAAGAGGAAAAGCAGGTCATGACAGAGGGACTCTTAAGGATCGCAGAGATCTGTACGGAGGAAGAACCCGAAAAACGGTTTCAGAGTGCCGTCCTTCTCAGACAGGCGCTTCTGCATTATGAGGAGTATACGGAAAAACACAGAAAAAAGATCAGGCATTTTCTGACGGCCTGCGTGATACTGATCTTTCTTTCCGCAGGCTGCGTGACTGCCGGGATCCTGAGTTTTATGAAAAATGTGCCCGCGGTTTTCGGGATCCTGTTTCTTTCAGCCGGTGCGGCGGGGCTTCTGACCGCGGGATTTGAAGCAGGCAGGAGAAAGCTTTTCAGGAAAGCGGAAAGTCTGGCAGCGGAAAGAAAAGAAAGACGACTTCAACAGATCAGACAGGAGAACGAACATTTCCGCGAATATGATCCCTACGGTTCCACCGAGGCGCTTCTTAAGAATCTGGATACAGAGGAAGAGAAAACAACGGTGATCCCGGAGAAGGAGACCACAGAGAAGACGGAAAATACAGAGAAAACAGAGATCCAACGGAAAGATATAAGCTGAAAAGGAGATAAGTGATGACAAAACAGATAATTACCGGAGCGGCCAATACCGTGCTTCTGCCGGAACTTTACAGAAGCATCAATCCGGACTATGCAAAGACATTGAAAAAAGAAAAGGAGGAATTGAAGAGTAAGGCGGATAAGATCCGGAAGCGCAGAGTGACGCATTTCCTGCTGACGCTTCTGATATCCCTTGCCGTGATGGCTGTACCGGCTGTGCTGACAGGAGTCTTCCTGCATCCTTCCGTACCCGTTCTGATCGTGATCTGCGTGCTGTGTCTTGCGATTGCAGCACTGTTTTCCGGTTTTACATCGGCAGGCCATTACAGAAGATCCATGGCAGAGGTCTACAAAGCATTTGACATTTATGCGGAAAAAAGCCGTCTGTTCAAGGAAAGTCTGTACTATTACGGCATCCTGAAAAAGGCGAAGCTTTATGATTTTATCATGAGCAAAGGAACGGCGGCATTTACTTATCTGGATGAAGACAGCAAGGTAAAGACCGGCCGGTTCCATTATCAGACGCGTCTTCCCGGCACCGGCGATATTCTGTCTGAGTTCTATCTGGAGTTCCGGAATGACGGTATCTATGGAATGACAAATACGGAAACGGACGCCGAGAATTTTGAGACGACCGGTTTTATTGAGGATTGATGCGATGAGTGATCTGAAAGAAGAAGGCGGAAGCGGCGAGATCCTGCTGATCTCGGGAGAGAGCGGCAGAAAAGAGGAATCGTTTGCGGCTGCGCTTGAAAAGGAAGATCAGGAGGCTGAAGAAGTCAGACTCCTGACAGAAAAGCTGCTTTCGGAAAAAAGTGCCGCAGCGGAGGCGGGACCGGCAGAAGGGGAGACTGCGGACGGCATTGAAGTATATGATGCAGAAGCGGAATATCCTGAAGGAAACACGCTCCGTACTGCGGTCAGTAATGAGGAGCTTCTGAGGGCGGAAAAGATCTATGACGGACTGACCATGCGCGGGAAAACGCGTGCGGGTGATCACCGTGTACTTGAACAGGCGTTTCAGGAACGCGGGATCGCGTACGAAACAGAATCCGTACAGAGAAGTACAACAGGGATCGGAACGGATTTTACATTCCGGTACGAGCAGCCGGTGACGATCTCTCTTTACTATATATCGGATGATATGCAAAACGTCGGGATCGAACTGACCGGACCGGACGGATCGGTCACGCATGCGGAAGAAAATGCGGCGGTTCAGAAAGACGGGATCCTGAAAATGGAAACAGTTGCGGATGACCACTTTCTGAGACTTGAGATCAGCGAGGCGCTTCCGGGCATCTGGCAGCTTCATTCTGATCAGGCAGTCTATTTTACCGGAACGGAATATCTGGAAAGCGGAGCGGATTTTCAGAGTGTACAGACAGAGTCGCTTGCGGAGAATCCGACAGGAGATGAACTGAAGGCGAAAGCCGGAAAAAGCGGATTGTTTCCGGTCATAGTACTTCTGGCGTCGCTTGGAATCTTTATCGTGGTAATGAAGCTTTGGAAGACCGGAAGACTGAGGCCGAAGGAATTCCGCTCCAGGCGGAAGAAAACTGCGGTCGAAGCGGACCGGACAGCTGAAGAAAGCATGCAGAGAGATATTCAGCGTATGCGTGAACTTTTGAAAGAATGGCAGACAGAGGAGGAGGCACAGTGAAAAAGAAGAAACGTGTAAGAGCAGGCATTGTGATCATGATATTGCTTTTGTGTACGGCTTTGCCGGGTTGTTCCTGCAGTGTCCGTCCGGAAGATCTGAGCGCCGCGGCCGAATGGTTCAGTGAGGTGTTGGAGCCGAAGGAAAGCATTGAAGAAGACAGAAAGCCTGGAACGGATGCCGGCACGGGCGCAGATGGTTCAGAAGAAAACAGCAGTTCCGAAAGCGTGGAAGAGGAAAGCGGTTCGGAGGACGAAGCGTCAGCCAGGGTCGAAAGCAGACCGGAAGAAAGTGATCATCCTGAGAAGCAGCCGGAACCGGCGGAAGAGAGCGCTCCGGCTGTTGAAAGTACTGCTATCGAAGAAAGTACTGTTATAGAAGAGAGTACAGTGGTCAATGTGACAGAATCACAGACCACTGTCAGTGAGGAAACGGTACCGACTCCACCGGAAAGCGTTCACGAGCACACCGCCGGGGATTGGGTGATCACGAAGAATGTTTCCTGCACGGAAAGCGGAATAAGGGTCATATACTGCACGGAATGTCAGGAGATACTAACAGAGGAAACTGTTCCCGCAGACGGGCATCTGGCAGGTGAGTGGCAGGTCAGCGTACCGGCGGGCTGCAGTGAAAACGGTCTACGGGTCAGAAAGTGTGTGACCTGTCAGGCGGTTCTCGAAGAAGAAGTGATCCCGGCAGCGGGGCATATCTCCTCAGGCTGGGTAACGGACGTCCCTGCACAGCCGGGAGTTGAAGGCCATCGCTATCAGTACTGCACTGTTTGCAGCAGAACGCTGGCAGATGAAACGATCCCTGCGGAGGAAACACAGCCGGAGGTCTCGTATAGAATCATGACAGACGAGGAGATCAGTCAGGCAATTCTGGATGGAATTACAGCAGCAAGGGCGACACAGGGAAGCCAGCCGTATGAAATTCTTCCGGATCTTGTAGCCTGTGCACAGCAGAGTGCAGCTCACATGGCTGCAGCGGGTTATGCAAGTCACGAATGGTATGAAGCAAATGGTATGAGTATTCGAGAGTCTGTCGGGTCGATAGGAACTGTAGACGGAACCGTTGGTACAATGATATTGAACGGGTATCAAAATGTATATAACATGGCGTTCATTTTGGTAGCTGAACATGTTCCAAGTCTATCAATTACAGGAGCATTGGGATGGGCTTTTGTCCGGGATATTAGTGGAGAAATAGCCTACATATCAGTTTTTGGATATTGATTACCTGTAAATTTAAATGTTTTGAACAGGACTGCCGGTGTTTGTATAGAGCAGGCGCCCCAGTCCCTTTTTTTGCCTCAAAATTTAAAAAAATAAATATATAAAGGGGGAAATGATGAAAAAAGCAAAATTGCGCAGTGCCACGGCAGTGGTTCTTGCATTCCTGGTCATGGCAGAGACTTTTCTGACGGCTGCTACATTTTCTGATGGTTTATCAGAAACCGGAGCAGTTGAAGAGACAGGAATGATTGCAGAATCAGCCGAATGCACGGAAGAGTACGAAGCGGAAGCTTCTGAGGTCTTCATACAGACCGAGGAAGACTGTGAAGAAGAGACATCTATGTCCGAAGCGAATGAAACAGGTGCAGTGCTTACGGAGTATCTATCGCAGGATATTCAGGTGGAAACTGATGAAACGCAATGCTTTGAAGGGTACGAATCAGAAACCGAAACCGGAATGAACTGTGAAGAAGAAAGCTCTGAAATGCAGGCAGGTTCAGATGAATATGCCGGGGACAGCTCATCTCCAGAAACTGCCGGCACGGAGGAGATCGAAACTGAGTCGGTACCGGAAGCC